>NZ_KK073873.1:336702-636702 GCF_000585355.1 Xylanibacter oryzae DSM 17970
CAAAACAAGTTGATTTGTATCTAAAAATAAGTTGTTTTGGGCTGAATTATCAATGCTTTAGTAAATGCATTTCATAGTATAAGCAAATATAATATATTGGTATTCAATAATTTAATTGTTTATATATAAATATTTTTACCAGTCAATATTTGATGTTAGTCTAATATGTTTAAAAAATATGGAATTATTTGCGGTATTAAATCACAATATATCAAAAAGGAAGATTAGAACAGTCAACCACTTTCGGAAAAAGACAGAGTGAGGTTTAGTGAGGTTAGATAACTTAACCTCACTCATATAATATACTGATACACATATATTTATACAAGATTAGTGAGGTTTGAGGTTGAAAAAGTTTTTTAATAAATAAAAGCCATCAAACAAATAACAAGATAAAGGGCTAAAACCTGTAATAAATAAAAGTGGTTCTCTTTCAACTGATGCGGAAAAGAACCACCAAAATCAGTGCTTGAAAGAATATTTCAAAGTACATGAAACGATCCATAAGTTTTACAGTTAATCAAAAGCTATTAATAAAAGAATATTTTCAATATAAAGACCTAATGGCCGTTGCTAACTGAAGAGTATCAGGCATAGCTTCGTCATCATATTTGAATGAAACAATGTTGTTTTTGTTGCTAATATAAATTCTCGGTATAGTCTGAATCGCAAATTTGTCATAGACAGTTCTATCTTTCTGAGCACAAAATGGCAGAGAAAAACTCTTGTCTGTCCAGTAGTTGTCAACCGAAATCTTATCCTGTTCTCTGCTTATTGCGACTAGTTTAAAATCTTTCCTGTTACTGAACTTTATATAAACATCATTTATTATAGGCAATTCTTTCTGACAATCTCCACATGAGGTGTTGAAAAAAACAATCATACTCACATTCCCATTTATGGTCTTGTCGCTGTAAGCATTACCAAAATTATCTACAACGCTAAAACTAGGTAATTTGTCACCCACGTTTATCAAAGAATATCCGTCACCATAATCTTCTTCGATGTCCGTCTTGGCGCATGACATGCAGCAGGATATAAGTATCACTGCAGTGGCTCTAATTAATTTCCCAATGTTTTTCTTTCTCATTTTCTTTTATTTTTAGTTAAAGTTACTTATCTATATACTAAATACTAATAATAAGAAATGTACCATTTTGAAATTATTTATTTGATTTATTTATTGTTCTTCACAATACCACGAATATGCAAAGTAAATATAAAATAGTGAATAACGCAAGTTTTTTATTGATTATTTTTTCATTTTCGTTAAATAAAAACCTCTTTTTTGTTAATTAATATTTACATAATCGAATCAATGGACTAAATTAGAATTGTCTTGTGTTATATATCTGATAAAGAACTCAGTTTTCATTAAAAATATTATTGAGTTTTGAATATTTTTATTTACTTTGCATGAGATTATGATCCACCATTGGATAAAAGCCATTATACCACAAATCTATATAAATATGAAAATTTTATACTTGTTTTCTTTTCTAATTATACCATTTACCTATTGTCAGGCGCGTGTGTCTAAATTAGTTGTGAATAATCAGCAGTTAAAACCTAGAGTCGTTATCCTCACAGATATAGCCCCCGGAGATATAGAACCTGATGATATGGAATCTATGGTTCGGCTTCTGGCACATGCTGACCAATATGAGATCGAAGCCCTGATAGCTACCGGTGGGTGGAATAGTAGTGGCAGAGCTTATCCTGCAGAATGGATGAATAGTATATTTACGGCAATAGATGCTTATAGCAAAGATCTTCCTAATCTGATGAAGCGTTCAAATCAAAAAGGGTTTAATTCACTAGGACAGGAAAACGGAAAACAGAAGTTAGGATATTGGCCAAGTGCAGCATACCTCAAGAGTAGGGTGGCCCTTGGTAGTAGTAGATTGGGTATGAAAGAGATAGGTGCAAACAATAATACGCAGGGAAGTGATATGATAATCCGTCTGGTTGATGAGTCGGATGAACGTCCTCTTTATATATCCACCTGGGGAGGAGCAAATACTTTGGCACAGGCGATATGGAAAGTTAAGCAAACTCGTACCACAGAACAATTGAATAAGTTCCTCTCAAAATTGTGTGTCTATACCATAACAGATCAGGATGTAGGTTGGGATCAACGTTATACCAATTATCCATTCAGTTCTCATCAGTGGATGCGTCGTGAATTTGAAGGCAAACTTAAATTTATCTGGGACGAAACTGCTTGGCTCTCTCAGTGTGGAAATGGTTCAAAGCATTGGGACTCATATGCCAAGTATATACAGGGACATGGATATTTAGGCAGAGTGTATCCTAACTTCAAATATGGGGTAGAAGGAGACACACCTTCTTATCTTTACATTACCCCAAATGGGTTAAGCAATCCACAAGATCCAAGACAGGCAGGCTGGGGAGGATATTTTGAGTGGGGAATAGGTATGGACAAAGAAACAAACTGTTGGACCAATCATACAGGTAAGGCAAAAGAAATAGCAGAAAAGTATGCGAATTACTTTTATCAGGCCGAGTTTAATGATTTTGCAGCACGTATGGATTGGGCTGAATTCGGCAAGGGAAACAGAAATCCGACAGTTATCGTAAATGGAGTATCCGGTATTCAATCTTTAGCAGTTAAAGCAAAAGCAGGGGAAAAAATAAAATTGGATGCAACAAAATCGATAGATCCTGATGGTGATAAGTTGTCAGTGAAGTGGTGGCAGATGGCGGAGTCGGGCACTTATCACAAAGAACTAAATATAGAAGACGAAAATTCGGAATGTATCTATCTCAATATTCCTAAAGACGCATCAAAACATGAAATACATATAATATGTGAAGTTACTGACAACGGCAAACCAAACCTGACGAGTTACAGGCGAATCATTATCTCAGTAAAGTAGATCTGCAAAATGTAATGCGACTTAGTAATACAAAACTATTTAAGAGGTGTTGATTATGTAGGCACGATCAATTTATTACGACAGTAAACAAAATATATCTATTTTAAGTTTTATAAATCGAAAAAATGCACTATCTTTGCACCTAAATAATATGAACAACAATGAGTCGGCTTGGTTCTGTCATCGGATTCCTGCGTAGCTATAAATACTATATAGTTATTTTCGCTTCTGTAGTGCTAGTTGGTTTTGCTGACGAGAACAGCGTATGGAACCATATACAAAACCGTAGGCATATAAACGATATGCATGAAGATATCGATAAATATAATAATATGTATAACAAAGATATGCGCGAGTTGAGAATGCTAGACAGAAATCCAAAGGCAATAGAGAAAATTGCGCGTGAACGATATTTTATGAAAGCAGATGATGAGGATATCTTTGTGCTGAGTGACGACGAAAATAAATCTAAGAACTATTAATTATGAAACAACTTTCCAAAATACAGAATATAGTGATGTTGATAGGTGCCATACTGATGGTTGTCGGTTCCGGAACATTTATCTTTCAGTGGATTGCTGCACCGTGGATATATTCTGTAGGAGCAGTGGCGTTCGCCTATATTCAATATGAGCAGGCTTATGAAGGGCGTAATATTACAATTAAAAGATTGCGTAGAATACAACTTGCCGGAGATGCATTTTTTGTCTTAGCAGGTCTGATGATGATTGAAGATAAATTTATGTTCATTAAACTGGATTTTCTATACTATGTAAAATATATACACAATAATTGGGTAGTGATATTGCTTTGTGCAGCAATTATAGAGATGTATACTACTCATAGAATCAACAACGAACTTAACAAAGAGGCAAAAAAACTATAAAATAGACCTCTTTTATTTTAAATAGCATAAATTTATTTCCGTACATCGATTATACATTGTACATTTGCAATAATAAGAAAAGAATAATATATGAATAAAATTCTCTATGCATTAATATCTTTGGCAGTATTGACTGGCTGCACAGAATCATATAACATTGAAGGCACTAGTTCTATTTCAACTCTTGATGGGCGTATGCTGTTTCTTAAAGTAGTTAAGAATAAAGAATTGAAAAATATAGATTCGTGTGACGTAGTACATGGTAAATTTCATTTTTCCGGTGTAATTGATTCTACCCGTATGGCGAGTATTTACATGGATGATGAGAGTGTTATGCCTGTTGTCTTGGAGAACGGACAGATTGTTATCAAAATAGATAATGCACAGCAGAGCATTACAGGTACACCACTTAACGAAAAATTATATAAGTTTATTGATAAGCACAATCAATTGGATAATCAGATGAACGAACTTAGCCATAAGCAGAGCCAGATGATTATGAATGGTGGCAATATTGATAATATCAATATAAAATTGTCGGGCGAAGCAGATAAAATATCATCTCAGGAAGATAAACTTGTGACTTCATTTATTGTAGAAAACTATGATAATGTATTGGGCCCAGGTGTCTTTATGATGATTACAAGCAGTTATCAATATCCGATATTGAATCCTTGGATTGAAGATATAATGACCAAGGCTACAGAAAAATTTAAGAATGACCCTTATGTGAAGGAATACTATCAAACAGCTCAAGAGAACCAGAATCGAATGAATGGTCTTGAACCGGCAGGGCCTCCACCATCATCTCAGCAACAACCAACGGGTTCTCTTACTAATGCTCCACAATAGAATTTTGACTTTTAAGCATTGAAAACGTTAATTACTAATGCTGTCATTGTAAATGAAGGTAGATCCTTCAAAGGCAGTATTATCGTTGAAAACGAAATAATAAAAGAGATAAACGAAGAATCGAAGGTGCCTACAGGTATCTTCGATTGTGTCGTAGATGCAGAAGGGTGCTATCTTCTGCCCGGTATTATAGACGATCATGTACACTTCCGTGATCCGGGACTTACAGATAAGGCTGATATTGAGACAGAGAGCAGAGCAGCTGCTGTTGGTGGCGTTACTACCTTTTTTGATATGCCTAATACTCTTCCGCAGACTACTAATGTTGAAAATCTTAATGCCAAATTCTGGACCGCCAAGATAAAAAGTCATATTAATTATTCATTCTTCTTTGGTGCAACCAATACAAATGTTGGATTATTCGACCAGCTTGACAAGCACAGAATACCAGGCGTTAAGTTGTTTATGGGATCGTCTACAGGCAATATGCTTGTGGATAATGTTGAATCATTAAAAAAGATATTTCAGAGCGCAGGTGATAAACCATTGATGGTACACTGTGAGGATACATCTATAATCAATCGTAATATGGCTAAGGCCAAAATACTTTATGGAGATGATCCGGACATTAAATATCATCCGCTTATACGTTCAGAGGAGGCTTGCTATAACTCTACCGCGTTAGCTGTAAGTATGGCTAAAGAGTTAGGCACTCGCTTGCATGTCGCTCACGTAACAACAGCTAAAGAACTGGAACTCTTTGATAGCAGCAATGATAAGATAACTGCAGAGGCTGTAATCGGTCACCTCTATTTTTCTGACGAGGATTATGCTACATTTGGAAGTCGTATTAAAGTTAATCCCGCGATAAAGACTAAAGCCGACAGAAATGCATTGAGAAAAGCACTTAATGACGGTCGTATTGCCGTAATAGGCACAGATCATGCACCGCATCTTATTACAGATAAAGTAGGAGGAGCAGCAAGGGCGTCATCAGGAATGCCAATTATACAGTTCTCGCTGGTAACAATGCTAGAACTTGTTGATGAAGGAGTGCTTAGTATTGAACGGATGGTGCAATTGATGTGTCATCATCCGGCTAGCTTATTTGGCGTTAAAGGAAGAGGTTTTATTAGAAAAGGATACAAGGCCGACTTGGTGATAGTAAAGCCTCATTCGCCTTGGACCGTTTCACCTGCCTGTATAGAGAGCAAATGTGGTTGGAGTCCTATGACGGGCCATAAATATGACTGGCAAGTTGTGCATACATTCTGCAACGGTCATGCTGTGTATAGCGCAGGTGACTTCTATAATGAATATCATGGACAAGAAGTAGTATTCAATTTTTGATATAGCATTGAGAAAGGTATTATCATATAGTGTGTGTGATTTAGAGCCATATATCAACTGGCTTTACTTCTTCCATGCATGGAATATGACAGGTAAGCCTGAAGAAGCTAAAGAACGCTTGCGTAAAGAAGCATTACTCATGCTTGATGAACTGAATGAGAAATATACTGTAAAAGGGCTTTTCGGCTTATATGATGTTAATAGCGATTGTGACGATCTCGTATTTGATAAGATGCGTATACCTATGTTAAGGCAGCAAAAAGAATTATCAGATGGTAAACCGAATTTGTGTCTAACAGATTTCATTCGTCCAATAGATTCAGGTAAGAAAGATCGGATCGGATTATTTGCAACATCTGTAGATATCAGGATGGAAACAGATTATAAAGATGACCCATATAAGAGGATGCTGGTGCAGACACTTGCTGACAGACTGGCTGAAGCTACAGCAGAGAAAATGCATGAACAGGTGCGTAAAGAGTATTGGGGATATGCTAAGGATGAAAATCTTACAATGAATGAGTTGCATCTGGAGAAATATCAAGGTATAAGACCTGCCGTAGGATACCCATCTCTTCCAGATACAAGCATAAATTTCATTATTGATGAGATATTGAATATGAAAGAAATAGGTATCAGACTTACAGATAGTGGAGCAATGAAACCACATGCGTCTGTGTCAGGATTTATGTTTTCACATCCAAAGTCATTTTATTTTGATCTTGGAAAAATAGGAGAGGATCAGTTGGTTGATTATGCGAAAAGGCGTTGCGTACCTGTAGAGATGATTAGACGTTTTCTACAAAGCAGTTTGCTGAAATAGAAGGATAATATGATAGCTAGAATATTCATATATATATTATTGATGATAGTGCTGTCTGATATTTATATTGATGCGCACTATATTAGACATCTTAAAAATATCAGATGGTGGAAAAGACTGTTATGGTGGCTTCCGGATATCCTGATGGTCATATATACAATACTTTTAGCCTCAGTTAAAAATTATGCTCCTGATAATCTCTCTTGGTTAAATGTTTATTTGTTTTTAATCGGTTTTATGGTAATTCCGAAAGCGTTTTTTGCTCTGTGTTCTATTATAGGATGGGGGTATTGTAAACTAAATCATTCAAGGAAAAATTGGGGTAACTTTGTGGGCCTGTTATTGGCGTTAATAACTATATATATATTGATTTATGGTTCTACCATAGGATTTAGAAAACTTGTTATAAGGCATGTTGATTATTACTCAAAGGATTTGCCTGCATCCTTCGAAGGATATAAGATCATACAATGGTCTGATGCACATGTTGGGGTCTATACAGGTAGCAGAGTGACCATACTACAAAGAGCTATTGATAGTATTAATGCCCAAAAAGCTGATGTCATATTATTTACTGGAGATTTACAAAACATGGCACCGCAGGAAATGTATAGGCATATAGGTCGCTTGAGCAGTTTAAAGGCAAAAGATGGTGTCTTCTCTGTATTGGGAAATCATGACTATTCAAAATATATAGGCGGTACTCCAGATCAGAAAAGAGCAAATGAGCGTGAAACAATAAAATTAGAGAAAAGTTTTGGATGGAATCTCCTTAGAAATGAAAACCATTCAATACAGCGAGGGAAAGATTCTATAATAATTGCCGGTGAGGAAAACGATGGTAAACCGCCATTTCCTCAGCTCGGTGATATAAAGAAAACTTTAAAAGGAACGTCAAATAAGAATTTTATAGTAATGCTTCAGCATGATCCTTCAGCCTGGCGCCGTAGCATATTGCCAAAATCAAACGCTCAACTTACGTTGAGTGGGCATACACACGCCATGCAGTTTGAAATTTTTGGTAAATCACCCGCATCGTGGTTATATTCTGAATGGGGAGGTATGTATTATTCAGGTGATAGAGCCATGAATGTATCAGTAGGTCTGGGTGGATTTGTTCCGTTCCGTTTCGGAGCATCTGGAGAAATTGTAGTAATTAAACTTCATAAATCAAAATAATAAATTATAGCTATGAAATATATTTATCGTATTTATCAGCTTTTTATAGCTTTACCGCTATTTTTTGTAGCTACCATTTTGACAGCTGCCTTTACAACAATCGGTTGCATAATAGGCAATGGACATTTTTGGGGTTATTATCCCGGTCTATTATGGTCAAAAGTTACCGTTCATTTATTCCTTCTCAGAGTGAACGTTACGGGACGCGAAAATCTGAAGAAAGGTCAATCATATGTGTTTGTAGCCAATCATCAAGGAATGTTTGACATATTTCTGATATACGGTTTTCTGCACCGAAATTTCAAATGGATGATGAAGTACCAGCTGAGAAAGATGCCTTTTGTAGGTATTGCATGTGAATACTCTCATCAGATATTTGTAGACAAACGTGGCCCTAGCAAGATAAAAGCTTCTTACGATAAGGCAAGAGAAAATCTGAAAGATGGAATGAGTCTTGTTGTTTTTCCTGAAGGTGCACGTACCTTTACAGGGCATATGGGTAAATTTAAACGTGGCGCATTTATGCTGGCAGACGAATTACAATTGCCAGTAGTGCCGCTTACAATAAATGGATCTTTCAATGTGATGCCGAGAATGAGAGATTTTCATTGGATAACAAGACATCCGCTTACTCTTACTATTCACAAACCGATATATCCGCAGAGTAAAGGTGCTGATAATATAAAGGCGATGGAAAACGAAAGTTATGATGTTGTTATGTCAGGTCTGGTTGACGAGTATCAGGGATATGTAGAAAATACAGATCAGTAGTTTCTTTTATTTCTTAGCACGCCCTCTGTTTTTCATATCTAGTCTTGTTATGCTTAATATTGCGCCAAGAGCAGCTACTCCTGTTCCTGTATATAAACATATATCGCTGCTGGTCATTATTGATTCGTTCATCGCAAAAAACATAGCAACAAGGGCCGCACCGGTAGTCTGACCTATAACGCGCGCTGTGCCTATCAGTCCACTAGCTGCGCCACTGCGTGCTGGTGGTGAGTTTGTTACAATCGTATTGTTGTTAGGCGTTTGAAACATAGCAAAACCACATCCGCAAAAGAACATACGTATAAATAGATTCGTAAAAGATGGATGCTCAGGTATTAATGTTAATGAGAATAAAAACACTGACATTATAGCCAGTCCGATGAATCCTAATATTCCCTGATGAATCTTGCTCACCATCATACCTGCAAGCGGAGCCGTAATCATTGTAGCTATAGGCCATGCAGTAAGCAAAACACCAGTGGTAATCATGCTAAAGTGAAGTCCTTTTAAAAGTAAGAAGGGCATGCATATAGTCATCAGCATCTGAGCTGTAAAAGAGCATATACTTGTAAATACAGAAAAGGATATTATCGGAATTCTGAATAAGTCAAGTGGTAACAATGGTACTTCTTTTTTCTTCTCATGTTTGATATAGAAAAAAAAGATAAAAGCAAATAGGAGTAATTGAATGCCTACAAGATGTATCGATTCTCCATGAGCATATCCTTCAAGTGAGAATACCAGTAATCCAAATACAAGCGCATTCATAATTGCACTTAAATAGTCAAACTTGGCATCAACTTTCAACTCCTGACGCGGTAAATATCTTTTCCCGAACCAGAATGCTGTTAGTCCTAGAGGAACATTGATAATAAATAACCAGTGCCATGTTGCTACAGATAATATTGTTCCGGCCAAGCTAGGTGCTGCCAGTGTTGAACATGACACAACCATGGCGTTGATCCCCATTCCTGTAGCAAGTTTGCTTTTAGGATATATATATCTTAGTTGTCCTTGATTGACACCTGTAAGCATGGCTCCTCCAAGTCCCTGAAAACCTCGAGCAACGATAAGCATAGTAAATGACTGTGATAAAACGCATCCTATGGATGCCATTACGAAAACGATGATACCAGTAAGGTACACACGTCTCAGACCGTAGATGTCTCCTAATGCAGAGAATGCTAATATTGTAGAAATAATACCTAGCTGATATATATTAACTATCCATATCGTGGAAGAGGGAGATACTCCGAATTGAACGGAAAGTGCAGGTAACGCAACATTCACAATATTCATGTCCAAACATGACATACCGATTGTGAGTGATACAGAAATTATAGCCCATAGCCTCGCTGGCATGGGTAGTCCATCAGTAAGAATCTTATTCATTGTATAGGTAACTTTGGATACTTTTTAGTCCAACTGTCTATTCTTAATCTTATTACTCCGAAAAATGCTTCACCGAAAATGCCACCATTCATTTTGCTTATACCTTCGCGGCGATTGATGAAGATAACCGGTACCTCTTTAATTTTAAAGCCTATTTTATAAGCTGTGTACTTCATTTCTATTTGAAATGCATATCCTTTAAAGCGTATTTTATCCAGTTCTATTGTTTCTAATACCCGGCGACGATAACATTTAAATCCTGCAGTTGTGTCATTAACTTTAAAACCTGTAACGAAACGGACATATTTTGATGCAAAATAGCTCATAAGTACTCTTCCTATAGGCCAATTCACAACATTAACGCCACTTACATATCTAGAGCCGATTGCTAAATCATACCCGTCGTTGTGGCATGCAGCATATAAACGAGGTAAGTCTTCTGGCGAATGACTGAAGTCGGCATCCATTTCAAAAATATATTCATAATCACGCTGTAGAGCCCATTTGAATCCCGATATATATGCAGTTCCCAGTCCCTGTTTGCCTGAACGTTCCATTATGAAAAGTCTGTTTCCAAACTCATTATCAATAAGATTGTGTACTATCTTTGAGGTTCCATCAGGAGAGCCATCGTCAATAACAAGTATGTGGAAACACTTTTTTAAAGAGAAAACTGCACGTATTATTTTCTCTATATTCTCTTTTTCATTATAAGTAGGAATTATAACAATGCTGTCGCTTTCGTTCATCGTCGTATGATTATACTTTTGCGCAAAGGTAGTGCAAATAGAGCGGAATACAAAATAAATATAAGTTTATTTATTAATACAGAATGTTATATCGTGGATTTTTAGTAATTTTGTGACGAATTTTATAATGGAAATAAAACAACTGCAAAGTCTTTATGCCAAGTTGCCTCAGATTGGTGCTTTGGCTGAGTCTCTGGAAAATAATCAGGTGAAGAGTATTTTCCTTGATGGGCTCGTCTCTTCTGCTGCCCCAATGGTTTTTGGCAGCCTTTACAATAAGTATAAATCTACATTGCTTTTTATCCTGAATGATGCTGATGAGGCTGGATACTTCTATCATGATCTTACACAGGTCATGGGGGAAAGTAATGTCCTTTTTTTCCCATCGTCATATAGAAGGGCTATAAAGTATGGCCAGCATGATTCGGCTAATGAAATATTGAGAACAGAGGTTCTACGCAGGCTTGGTAATAATAATGAGAGTCTATATGTAGTGACATATCCTGCTGCCGTTGGTGAACTCGTGGTTTCAAAAAATCGACTCGATGAGCGTACAATACGATTGGCTAAAGGACAGACCGTCGATGTGATAGATATGGAAAAGAAATTTATATCTCTTGGGTTTGACGAGGTTGACTATGTCTA
This sequence comes from Xylanibacter oryzae DSM 17970, assembly GCF_000585355.1. Lineage (NCBI taxonomy): Bacteria > Pseudomonadati > Bacteroidota > Bacteroidia > Bacteroidales > Prevotellaceae > Xylanibacter > Xylanibacter oryzae. The sequence goes on from NZ_KK073873.1 coordinate 348,250, forward strand.
CGAACCGGGTCAGTTTGCTCTTCGTGGTAGTATTCTGGATGTTTATTCGTATAGCAGCGAATATCCATATCGTGTAGACTTCTTTGGTGATGACATTGATACGATAAGAACTTTTGAAGTAGAAAGCCAATTATCAAAAGAGAGTAAAGATCAGATTGAAATCGTTCCAGAACTTAAAGGACAGTCCTTGGATAAGGTCTCTCTGATGAAATTTCTGCCGGAGATGACAATGCTGGTAATGAAAGATTTTATTTTTGTACGTGACAAGATAGATCAAATATATCAAGAAGGTTTTAGTGACCAGGCAATAACTGAAAGATTGGAAGGTGCTACAGAACAGGAACAGAAACAGATATATGAGGAGATGGATAAAGACAGCCAATTGATAAGTGGTGTTCAGTTTACATCTGACGCAATTGGCTATAGGCGCATAGAATTTTTACACCCATCTAATGTGAACCATCAACTGAAGATAACTTTTAATGTTACTGCCCAGCCAATGTTCCACAAAAACTTTGATTTACTTGCAAGTGCATTAGAAGAGTATATTGGTAAAGGATATGAATTGTATATATTGGCTGACAGTCAGAAGCAGAATCAAAGGCTTCGTGATATATTTGATGAGATGGGTAACGCTTCTCATACTACGCCAATAGCTTTTTCTCCTGTAGACAAAACATTACATGAAGGTTTTGCTGATAATGATTTAAAGGTTTGTTTTTTCACTGATCATCAGATATTTGACAGATATCACAAATATAATCTCCGTTCTGATAAAGCAAGAAACGGTAAGGTAGCACTGTCTCTAAAGGAGATAAACGAGCTTAATATAAACGATTATATTGTTCATGTAGACCATGGAATAGGAAAATTTGGTGGATTAGTAAGAGTTCCTCAAGGAGACGGCTATCAAGAAATGGTACGTATTGTTTATCAGAACAATGATGTAGTTTACGTTTCAATCCATTCACTATATAAAATTTCCAAGTATAAAGGTAAAGATGGAGAACCGCCACATTTGAGTAGGCTAGGTACCGGCGCTTGGGAAAATATGAAGGAGCGTACCAAGAAAAAGCTTAAAGATATAGCCCGCGACCTTATAAAATTGTATTCACGAAGAAAGAAGGAGAAAGGATATGCTTATAGCGCTGATTCTTTCATGCAGCATGAATTGGAAGCCAGTTTCTTATATGAAGACACTCCTGATCAACTTAAAGCTACTAATGATGTAAAGGCTGACATGGAAAAAGCCCTGCCGATGGACAGGCTGGTATGTGGCGATGTCGGATTTGGGAAAACAGAAGTAGCTATACGTGCTGCGTTCAAAGCCGCTGCAGACAGTAAACAGGTAGCTGTATTGGTGCCTACAACGGTGCTTGCATATCAACATTACAAAACATTTTTAGGAAGGTTGAAAAACTTCCCTGTAAGAGTTGATTATCTGTCACGCGCCAGAAGTGCTAAACAGACAAAAGAAGTTCTTGCCGATCTTGCTTCAGGTAAGATAGATATCATTATAGGGACACACAAAATTATAGGTAAATCTGTTAAATTCAAAGATTTAGGACTGCTTATAATAGATGAAGAGCAAAAATTCGGTGTATCTACAAAAGAAAAACTACGTCAGATTAAAGTCAATGTAGACACATTGACAATGTCCGCCACGCCTATACCAAGAACTCTTCAGTTCTCTTTAATGGGTTCGAGAGATATGAGCGTAATACAGACACCGCCTCCCAACAGATACCCGATACAAACAGAAGTGCGTACTTTTAGTTCGGAAATAATAAAGGATGCTATCAACTTTGAAATGAGCCGTAATGGACAGGTCTTTTTCGTAAGTAACAGGATATCAAGTCTGCCAGAACTAGAGATGATTATTCACGAAACAGTTCCGGATGCAAGAGTAGCCATTGGACATGGACAGATGAAACCTGAAGAACTTGAAAAGATCATATTAGGTTTTGTAAACTACGACTATGATGTGCTTTTATCTACTACAATAGTGGAGAATGGTATAGATATTCCTAATGCTAATACCATAATAATCAACCATGCTCAACATTTCGGACTTAGTGACTTACATCAGATGAGAGGTCGTGTAGGTAGAGGAAATAGGAAAGCTTTCTGTTACCTTCTAGCTCCACCAATATCTCAACTTAATGTTGAAGCTAGACGTAGACTAGAGGCAATAGAGACCTTCTCAGATTTAGGTAGTGGTATTCATCTCGCGATGCAAGATCTTGATATTAGAGGTGCAGGTAATCTTCTTGGTTCAGAGCAGAGTGGTTTTATTGCTGATCTTGGTTATGAAACATATCAGAAAATTTTGAATCAAGCTATGACCGAACTTAAAAATGAGGAATTTAGTGACTTATATGCAGACGATATAAAACAAGAAGAAATCACAGGTGATATATTTGTAGACGACTGTTTACTGGAGAGCGATTTGGAATTATATTTTCCTGAGCAATATGTACCTAATAGCAGTGAGAGAATACTTATATACAGGCAACTTGACAGTATTGAGAAAGATGAAGACTTAAAACTTTTCAGAGCAAACCTTATTGATAGATTTGGAGATGTTCCTTCCAAAGGAGAAGAATTAATGAGAGTTGTATCATTACGTCGTTTAGGCAAGTGTCTTGGATGTGAAAAGATTTTCCTAAAGGGAGGTAATATGAGTCTTTATTTTGTAAGTAATTCGAATAGCGCATACTATAGAAGTAGTGCTTTTGATAAAATATTAAATTATATAGCAGCAAATCCGCGCCATTGTAATTTGCGTGAGAACAAAGGCAAACGTTCTATGGTAATATCAGACGTTAAGTCTGTGGAACAAGGAATCACAATTTTAGAGGAAATAAATAAATGATAATAGTAATAACGGTATTAATATACTTTCTTATATTATTAATGCTAAGTAGATTAACTAGCCGAAAGTCTTATAATAACGATGCTTTTTATAGGGCAAACCGCAAATCACCATGGTACATGGTCGCTTTCGGTATGATAGGAGCTTCTATATCAGGCGTTACATTTATATCAGTACCAGGAATGGTAGAAAAGACAGATATGACTTATATGCAGACTTGCATAGGCTTTATCTTCGGTTACTTTGCAGTTGCATTCATCCTACTACCTGTATATTATAAGTTGAGACTTACTACGATATATTCATACCTTGATAGTAGATTAGGCAAAATGTCTTATAAGACAGGAGCTTCTTTCTTTCTACTGTCTAAGATGACAGGTGCAGCCGTGAGGTTCTATGTGGTCTGCATCATTTTGCAAAAATTCGTTTTAGATGCCTTAAATGTTCCATTTGTGATAACAGTAGTTGTAATGGTTGGCTTGATATGGCTTTATACCCATAGAGCAGGCATAAAAACTCTTGTATGGACAGACTCTTTTCAGACATTATGTATGTTTGCAGCTCTCATTCTTATTATAGTAAATGTAGCACATTCTATGAATATGGGAGTAGGTGATACCGTCTCATCCATAATTTCAGATTCGAAAAGTAGAATTTTTATATTTGATGATTGGGTTTCCAGGCAAAATTTCTTTAAACAGTTCTTTAGTGGTATATTTATAGTAATTGTTATGACAGGGCTTGATCAGGATATGATGCAGAAAAATCTTACATGCAAAACTTTGAAAGAGGCTCAAAAAGATATGTGTACTTATGGCTTCGCTTTTGTTCCGGCTAACCTTTTGTTTCTATCATTAGGAGTTTTATTAATAACGTTCGCTTCGCGTCAGGGCATAAACATTCCTGCTACAGGAGATGAATTGTTACCTATGTTTGCTGCAACAGGCAAATTAGGAGATCTTGTCGTAATATTATTTACTATAGGTATTGTGGCCGCTTCATTCAGTAGTGCAGATTCTTCTCTTACAGCACTTACAACAAGTTTCTGTGTTGACATAAAAGGTAAGCCTGAAGATGAACGCTTACGTAAAATTTCGCATCTGATGATATCTGTCTTATTCATAATATTTATATTACTATTCAAGACTATTAATTCTAAGAGTATGATAGATGTAATATACATATTATGTTCATATACATATGGACCACTTCTTGGATTGTTTGCATTCGGATTACTTACCAAATATAAAGTAAGGGATAACTTGGTGCCAGTAGTCGCATTATTATCTCCATTAATTTGTTATATAATTAATATCTTTTCGTCAAAATTTTGGGGATATGAATTTGGCTATGAACTGTTAATGTTGAATGGATTATTAACATTTTTGGGCTTATATTTACTGAGAAAGAAATAACATACATTATGTTAAATCACAAATATTTATATAATATTAATAAACGTGTCTTTTTAAGGTAAAATTTTTCGCATGGAATTTATATAGATGAAAAAAAACTAATTTTTCGGCAAAAAAATAGCCATAAAAAATATTGGTTGAAAAGAAAATGATGTATATTTGCATCAATAAAAATGATAAAGTACTGATATTCAATATATCAGTATAGATATAAAATTTAATGGTTAAGGTTTATGGTTGATTAATTTAGTTTTTTTAAAGTATTGAGAAAAGGGTCACGCTGAGACAGCGAGGCCCTTTTTATTTAACAAAGGCAATGTTATAATATAGAATTATGGTTAAAACTTATATATTAGATTTTGATGGAACTATGGGTGATACCCGTAGTCTGATAGTGAAGACAATGCAGCAAACTATAGCTGAATTGGGACTTCCAAAACGTACAGATAATCAGTGTGCTTCAATGATAGGATTACCATTGAAACAGACATTCACGGATCTTATACCTATGGATGATGATATGGGAAACCTGTGTGCTGAAACATATACTAGAATCTTTGCGAAGAATAATGTGCCTGGTGCTGTTCCTGTATTTCCTAATGTACTGGATACTATAAAAAAGTTATATGAAAGTGGATGCATAATAACTATAGCAAGTAGCAGGCGTAGACAATCTCTTTTGAATTTTATTGACGAGATGAAACTTAATAAATACATTTCATTTGTAGTCAGTGCTTCTGATGTAGATAGAGCAAAACCTTTCCCTGATATGGTTTATAATATATTAGAAGAAACGAAATGTAAACCGGATGAATCAATTGTCGTAGGGGATACCACATTCGATATAGAAATGGGTAAATCAGCTGGAAGTCTTACTTGTGGGGTCACATATGGAAATGGCACGAGAGTGCAACTAGTGCAGTCTCATGCCGATTATATTATAAATGACTTCAGTGAACTACTGAACATCTAATATTATTTTCCTATCTCAGATAGATAACGGTCTGCTTCAATCGCAGCCTTACAGCCACTGCCGGCAGCTGTTATAGCTTGTCGGTAATGTGGGTCGGCTATATCTCCTGCTGCATATATTCCAGGTATTTTTGTTTTTGGAGTTCCTGCAATAGTCTTTATATAACCTATTTTATCTGTTTCAAGCCATTCTTTGAATACATCAGAATTCGGTTTGTGACCAATGGCTAGGAAGAACCCGTCAATAGCTATATCAACAAGCTTTTCATCAGCTTCTCCCTTGCGTTTTATAAGATGAGCTCCTTCTACACCATCTTCACCAAATAACCCGAGAGTGTTGTGTTCGAAAAGTATTTCGATGTTCTCTTTGTCGGCAACACGTTGCTGCATTACCTTTGATGCGCGCAAGAAAGTTTTTCGTACTATCAGATATACTTTATTGGCAAGTCCAGAAAGATATAATGCATCTTCGCATGCTGTATCACCACCACCAACGACGGCTACAGTCTTTTTACGATAGAAAAATCCGTCACATGTAGCACATGCTGAAACCCCTTTTCCGTTATATTTTTTCTCGTCAGGCAAACCTAAATATTTAGCTGAAGCTCCTGTTGCTATTATAACAGTTTCTGCTTCAATGATATTCCCTTCATCTGTAGTTAGTTGATAAGGAGACTTAGAGAGGTCGGCTTTTACAATCTCGCCATCGCGTATGTCGCAACCGAAACGCTCAGCCTGCTCGCGCATATCCATCATCATTTGATTTCCATCCACGCCATTTGGATATCCTGGGAAATTCTCTACCTCAGTGGTCTGAGTAAGTTGACCACCTGGTTGTATTCCAGCATATTCCACAGGTTTCAGGTTGGCACGGGCAGCGTATATAGCAGCAGTATATCCAGCAGGACCACTACCTACAATGAGGCAACGGACCTTTTCTATTTTCTCCATAAGTAACTCTTATTTATTTAGTAATTCCTCTATCTTGTTTGCGATATTATCAATTTTCTCTGTTGGTTCGTAACGAGCTTCTACTAATCCAAATTTATTTATAAGGAACTTCGTGAAATTCCATTTTATGTCTGGTTTTTCTTTATATTCAGGATCTTCTTTGGATAGCATATCATCTAGAATTTTTGCTATAGGGTGTGACATATCCCATCCTGCAAAGCTCTTTTGTTCTTTTAGATATTTGTATAGAGGTTCTGCTTCATCTCCGTTGACTTTTATTTTCTTGAAACGAGGAAATTCTGTACCATAGTTTAGCTTACAGAAATTATGAATAGTGTCATCCGTTCCAGGAGCTTGTTGACCGAATTGGTTACAAGGGAAGTCCAGTATCTCAAAACCTCTACTATGAAATCTTTCATATAGCTTTTCCAGTTCTTCATACTGTGGTGTAAAACCGCATTTTGTGGCTGTATTCACAATAAGCAATACCTCATTTGTGTATTCCTTAAGTGTTACATCATTGCCTTTTCTGTCTTTGACAGTGAAATCATAAATTGTTTTCATCTTTATTCTAATTCTTCTGTGTTTATTATATAATGGTTTACAAAAATACTAAATAATTAATTAACTGCAAGGACATTACATATTATTAACATAACGTATTTTGAAAGCCAAATAGCAAATTGTATCTTATATTATTGCGCTAATGGTTTTTATATGCTAAAAATAAACTTATTATCGTGTATAATAGGCCGTTGACTTATATGCTCAATTCTTGAATGTTGTCTTTTTGCATTGTAAAACATAATGCAAAAAGATAAGTGTATCGTAAAAAAAATAGAATGTATTTATTTGTCTTGTATTAATACAAAAAAATAAAGAGAAAATGTGATGCCTTGAGGAATGATAATGATTCTTTATGAACGTTTGGGGGCTTTATTGAACCGGTTGACTACCTTTTTTGGGGTCTTAATCCGTTTTTTTTAGTATATAAACAAAAATGCGTTGAATATATGCAACTATTCAACGCATTTCTAATATTGATTGTATATCTTATTTCTTGCTAGCTTTACCGTAACGGTTCATGAACTTGTCTACGCGACCTGCTGTATCGACAAGCTTATTCTTACCTGTGTAGAACGGGTGAGATGTACTAGAGATTTCTATTTTTACCATTGGGTAAGTTTCGCCTTCAAATTCTACTGTTTCTGTAGTCTTGCATGTAGACTTTGATAGGAACATATCACCGTTGGACATATCCTTAAATACGACGGGGCGATAGTTTTCTGGATGAATTCCTTTTCTCATTTTATTATTTATCTAAAATTATTATATTCTTTCGAGCTGCAAAGGTACTAACTATTTTTCATCGATGCAAATATTTTTCATATTTATTTTGTATACTGATTAAAAATAGCGATATTTGCATTCAAATAATTATGAGTACAGATAACATAGAAATAGAATATCATCCATTGCAGCCTTTTATTCCTGATGGTGCACGATTGCTTATGCTTGGCAGTTTTCCTCCTTCAAAGAAACGTTGGTGTATGGATTTTTTCTACCCTAATTTTATAAATGATATGTGGCGTATCTTTGGATTAGTGTTCTTTTCTGATAAAGAACATTTTATTATCAAAGATGAAAAATGTTTTGACCGTCAGTCTATAATTTCTTTTTTAAAACAGAAGAGAATAGCTATATATGATACTGCTATTGCTGTGCGAAGAATTAAGAATACAGCATCTGACAAAGACCTGGAAATTGTTGAGAGGACTGATATAAATGCTATGTTAATGGCTATGCCTTATTGTCATACAATAATAACTACAGGGCAAAAGGCTACGGATCAGATTGTTGAACGTTTCTCAATTTTGCAACCAAAAGTAGGTAGTTACACTGAGTTTGATTATGCAGGCAGACAAATGCGTCTCTACCGAATGCCAAGTTCTTCTAGGGCATATCCAATGAAGATTGAAAAAAAAGCTGACTACTATAGAGATATGTTTTCTTTTCTAAGCTTATAGTCCTTATATGCATTTATACATTCAGAAACTCCGTATACGATACAGCAGCAACCTATTATAATGAGAGGCAGACTTGCTGATTCTATTGGGTATATAAGAACGAATAGTCCTGTAAGCAGTATTATTGATGGGGCTAAATAGAATGCCCAAGATATATCGCTAATCTTTTTCAAATTTACAAGCATAATAAATTGATTTATTGCACCTAATATTATTATTGCTCCAAGTAGATACATCAGTAGAGATACAAATGTGTCAGGCATAAGAGTAAGAAAAAGTCCTAATATAATACTACCTAATCCAGCAATAGGTAATGATGGATTTCCACCGGATATTATTTTACCGTTAGCATCTAACAACTGTTCAGGTCTTGCATTCTTTCTGGTTGACAAGTATGTGGCGACAGAAAATACGCCAGGTAAGATAAAAAGAATACCAATACAAATCGTAATGCCTGTAATGGTCTTATCAGGGTATTTTATGAGTAGTATCCCGATGATAATTGCGCATATAGCGCGAAAAATAGAACTTTGTAATATTTTCATATAATAATTTGTTTACACAATATTACGCAAATTTAATGAGATTGTGCTTAAAATAGAAATTTTTCTGTAATTTTGTAGGAAAATATTTTTATATGACTTATTTATATTTAGTACGGCACGGAGAAACAGTAGATAATGTAAATCAAATATTGCAGGGGCAGACAGATGGGCAATTGACTCCAAATGGTATTCTTCAGGCGGAAAAAGTGAGAGATAACTTAAAAAAATCTCATTTCGACGCTATAGTTTCAAGCGATCTGCAGCGTTCTGTTGATACGGCTTTGATAATAGCTCAACCACACAGTCTTGAAGTGGAGAAAATACAATTGCTGCGTGAACGTGACTGGGGTGGATTTACTGGTGAGTTTATACCGGACCTTAAAGATAAAGTGTGGCCTGACGATATAGAAACCCTTGAACACATGATAGCTAGGGCACACAACTTTATTACATATATAAAGGCATCCTATAAGGACAAGCATGTATTAGCTGTAGGTCATGGAATAATAAATAAAGCGATTCAGGCGGTATATTATAATAAGACTATGAGTGAAATATCGAAGATGGCAAATGGAGAAGTGAGAATATTGATATTATGATGTATTATGGATAGACTTACATTTAGAGAATTGAGCCAGATTCTAGACCAGTATGTAATACCGGCTAAACACTTGTTTCCTCTTTGCTCTGAAAGTCTGGCTCATCATTTATGTACTATTGCAAACGACAGTATAAGTGAAGAAGATCTCATCTACTCTTTAGGCAACATAGGATATCGACCTTATATCAGTAAGGATATGATATGGAACAAAGGATGCCCTGGACCGATATGGTTTAAGATACGTTTTGTGCGTGATGTTCATACAATAGGGCTCTTTAGTTATTATGACACTAGTATATGCAAATCAAATATACTGAAACGCATAATACGTAATGCGAAAGAAAATCCGGTAATGCTTGTAAGAGAATTTTGTTGGTATGTTAATACTAGTCCTGACATATGTGCTATTGATATATCCGATGATGAAGTAATCGACTATATAATGTGGCTGTCAAAGCATTCATCGTCACCACGCAGTACAATGGCTGCTCTTTTGCTTTTCTATTTGGATATTAGGTTTGCTAATATTCTGTCGCCTGATCAGTTGCAATTTATTCGAGAAAACCCAAATCTTAAGATAAAATGAAATTAACACTATTCCACCAAAAAGACCATATAGAGATTTTTGCTATTGAATGGACGGAACTTATGCATCGCATACGCACTGGATACTGGCGCGATATAGTTGAAAAATGCCAAAATGAGGCTATGGGTATGGATGAACTAAAGAAGCGCCTGCCTGCTTTTGGTGTAAGTGTAACGTTCACTGGTGGTGATGAGGCTGCTAATGTGGTAAGATATAATCACATTGTCTGTATTGATTTTAATAAAGTTATTTCTCATGATGAGAAGGGAATGGAGAGGATAGACCAATGTCGTGATATATGCCGTGATATACCATCTGTCATAGGATTTTATGTAACAAAGAGCGGAATGGGATTTCGTGTATTTGTATTAGTAAATACAGGTATGGATGAACACAAAATGATTTATCATCCGCTTCAGGAATATTTTGAACAGATGTTCAATTTGCAGGCTGATGATAAATATATTGATGTTACGAGACTAAGTTTTGTAGGGTATGATCCTGATTGCTTTTTCCGTAATGTGGAAAATTTTGAACCTATGGATATGGGTATACTTGTACCCGAGATAAAGAATAAAAAACTTAAAAAAGATATACCGGACATTGAAAATAAGGTATGTGGATTTTTAAATAGCAGGTATGAATTCAGATACAATACACTTCTTAGGTGCCTGGAAGGACGAGTGAAGGTTAGTTTAAAAAATGCATTGCCTGAGTCTGTAAATTGGAGAACCGTAGACGACAGATTTAATGATTTACTCGTAAAATATGTCAATGATGGATTAACATACATTACATATAATCAGTTTAAGTGGATTCTAGACAACTATGTAGGTAAAGCAATTTATGACCCTATAAAAGATTTTGATTCAATTCTTCCTGATTGGGACAGGAAGGATCGAATAGGAGATTTTGCAAGACTATTGTCAACAAACGATAGTGCATATTTTGCAGACACCTTCACGTCATGGGCCGTAGATATGTATAAATCGTTAACAAGACCTTCTTTTCAGAATAATAGAATACTTATTCTTGAGTCACAAGCAAGATACAGCGGAAAGACCGAATGGATATTAGGCATAATTCCTGAAAATTTAAGGAAGTATACTATAGCAACAAATATTAATTTTGTATGTGATATAAATCATTATGTATTGGCAATAATCGAAGACTATGACAGTAAAGACTTGAGTCCAATAAAGAGACTTATGGAAAATAACAAGAAACTTTCTGTTGTTATTACGACATCAAGGGAGTTGAATATAAGTGGCAAAGGTATTAAGGTAGATCATTTCGTAATCAATAAAAAAGATGGGAGCGAAAATATCGCTCCCATCGATTATATCAATTTCTATAGTCAATTGAAATATTTGGCATCCAAATAATCACTTACCTGCGTCCTCCACCAAAGTGTCCACCTCCGTTTGTGCCGTTTTCATTAGATTTTGAACTTCCATTATTTCTTGATCCTCCAAAGTTCGAATTTCCTCTCTCAAATCCAGAAGAAGAATTACTGCGGCTAGGTGTGCTGAAAGATCTTGATGTAGGAGTAGTACCAGATGATTTGAAAGAGTTTGAATTCTGACCTCCATTATTGAATACGCCCCTGTTACCACCAGAAGGAGAGCGGCTACCACCGAAATCTGAATTGTTTAAATCATTATTATGCGTCACAGTGGTGCGTGTAGAACTCTCATGTCCATATCTGGTATTGCCAAATCTATGGTTATTATTAAATCTGTTCTGATTGTCAAAATCACTATGATTGAAAGTACCACTACGATTTCTTCCATTGTCAAATCCGTCTCTCATACCATATTCGTTCCTTCCAAAAGAACGCCCTTGATAATAACTACGTCCTCCATTATATCTCCAACTATGAATTCCACGATAAGAAGCGTAAAAAGATGGTCTGCCGAAATAGTAATAACTCCTTTGTGGGTAACGTGAGTATATACGGAAGTGCCAATATCCTCCACCCCAATATAGAGGACTGTAGAAATAAACTGCATTGCTGAACATATTGTACTGCCAGTCATAGAGTATATAACTCAAGTCTAGATTACGTCTAGTCCAATATGGTCCATTTATGTCATCATAGCTGCCTACACTCATCAGATAGTCAAGGTTAACTTCATAAGCAGCCTCATACTGATCGTCTGTAAGGTTTAACTCGTATGCCATCTTGTCTGTTAGGAATAGGGCTTCGTTACGTGCCTGCTCGTAACTCATTGCGTTAGTTGATACAGCTATCATAAAAAGAGTTGTTAAGGCTATTATAAACTTTTTCATAATCGTATGTTTTAAATTGTTCTTTTATTTATCACGTTACAAAGAAACTATAAAAATACGTTATATAGAAAGGAATTTCCCTAAAATGCTAGGGGAAAAACCCTATATATCAATATTTGGTGAAATTAATGCGTAATTTTGATAATAAAAATGTCATATAAAATCTGTTCAACTAATAGCTCTTAAGCATCATAGAAAACTACTCATGATAGGCTGCGGCCAGAATCACTATCTTATGAATTACTTCTATATTCGACGTAGTGTCGTGAATATATGTACCATAGTAGAGTATAGCAGACCCAATAAAAAGTTTTACCCGTAATGTTTTAATGCATCTGAACTTTTCATTTTCTTTTTTAATATCAAATCTACAACCCAATGTAATCCTGTGTATATTATTATATCTATTAAGACAATGAATTTAGTATAACATAAATGATAAAGTGCCGTATTAATTATAATGAATAGGGTTGAAATAGCTAATATAGAAATTGTTGTCTGATGCTGATTCATTCCAGTCCTCATCAGTTTATGATGTATGTGATTTTTATCAGCACCAAAAATGGGCTTCTTATTACGTAGTCTTATAAGAATTACCCTTGCTACATCGAATGTCGGCACAACTAGAAGTGTGTAAGCCAATAGCAGACCGTCTTTTCTATATGGCATTACGTAAGGGTTGTTCATCGAATATTTTACGAAGAGGAACCCCAATATAAAACCTAATGTAAGACTACCTGAGTCTCCCATGAAAATTTTCCTATTGTTTTCAACTTTACCTAGTATGTTGAAATATTGATATGGCACTAGTACACCAATAAGTCCGGATATTAATATAACATACGCCCAAACTCCTTGCAATGCGAACAGATACCCAAATCCAGTTAATGCTATTATGACAATACCGCCTGCCAGTCCGTCTATTCCGTCGATAAGATTAATAGAATTAGTTATAAAAACTATGATAAGCACTGTTATTGGGCAACCGATATATAATGGGATCTCCCATATTCCACAAAAACCATACATATTGTTTATATAAAGTCCTGATAAAGGCATAAAGCAAGCTGCAATAATTTGTACAATGAATTTTAGCATAGCAGGAAGACCAATTAGGTCATCTATAATGCCTATCCCATATATAAGAAGGATACCTACTAGAAAGTAAAGACTCCATAAGTTTATTGTCAAATTATGATTACTATTATAACAGAGAAGGCTTAACGCAATGATGAATGCCACAAGCATACTAGGTATGAATGATATACCTCCAAGTCTTGGAATGGCATTCTTGTGTGATTTCCTGTAATTGGGAATATCGTATAGCCTCTTTTCTTTGCAGAAATTTAATATGATGGGAATAAACACAAATCCGCATAAGGCACTTATAATAAAAGCAGATACTGTGATATATATGTATAAAGTCATTAATTATATTCATTTTGTTTATATAACTAAATGATAAGTTGATTATTGCATGTCTCGCTATGTTTTTATATGTATAAATTATTGTAAATACTATTGTCATTAAGTGAAAAATATTATCTTTGCCGTAACTACAAAATATAAAACGCCCATGATGATATTAGTATCCCTATTGATAGTTGCTCTGTTTGTATTACCAGATTACTATATATGGTCTGAATTCATCAATTGTAATATTGGTATGTTATGGAGTACTTTATATTGGTTACCAACATTGGCTGCTATACTGTTGATGATAATCGCTGCTGTTGGAGTCTATAATATAAACCGTATTCGGATTTTCTTTGGATTATTTACTTGTATAGCAATACCAAAATTTTTGTTCGTTATATCATCTGTTTTAGGTATTGCTATCAACTCTATATTGCATGTTTCAACTAATATACCTAATATGGTAGGAATAACACTCGCTGTTATTAGTTGTGTACTTTTTGCATATGGTTTTGTATTTGGTTGGCGAATGCTTAAGGTTAGAGACATAAAAATAGAATCCCGTGATTTGCCTTCAGAATTTAGCGGATACAAAATATTGCAGATTACAGATCTTCATTTAGGGACATTCGAAAATCGTAAGAAACTCATACGATCTGTTGTTGTAAAGGTACGAAGTCTGCATCCTGATATGATAGTCTTTACAGGTGATATAGTCAATGCTGATGCGAAAGAAATAGAACCATATATAGAAATATTGTCAAATCTTAAAGCTCCTGATGGCGTTATTTCTATACTTGGAAATCATGACTACTGTAAATATAGTAGGGAGAATACTACTATATCCAGGTTGAAAAAGAACATTGAAGCAGTTAAAAGTATTGAAGCAAAGATGGGATGGGATTTATTGCTTAATGAGAATCGCAAAATAAATCGTGGTGACTCATATATTTACATACTTGGTGTCGAAAATGACAGCGTACCTCCATTCCCATCTTATGGGAATTTGAAGAAAACTATAAAAGGAATACCAAAAGATGCCTTTAAAGTTTTGCTAAGTCATGATCCAACGCATTGGCGTCGTGAAGTATTACCTAAAACAAATATACAATTGACCTTGTCTGGACATACTCATGGTATGCAATTAAAGATTGGTCACCTTTCTCCATCAAGATTGGCTTTCAGGGAATGGGGTGGAATATATAAAGAAGGAATGCAAACTTTGTGTGTTTCATTAGGAATTGGTGGTACTGTTCCATTCAGGCTTGGCGCTTGGCCGGAAATAAACTTGATAACTTTAAGTACAATGATAGAAGAATAATAAATGAAACATAAGGAGGGTTTAATATGAAAAGTTTTTTTAGCAAAAGAAGATCTGATCATTTAGATATAAAACCAGTAGAAAATTTAGAAATAGAAAGATATCTTGGCGTTTGGTATGAACTGGCACGCTTTGAAAATAGATTTGAACGTGGTTTAACAGATGTTATGGCTGAATATTCTTTGAAAGAAGATGGATCAATTAAGGTCGAAAATTCAGGATGGAATACTAAAAAGGGTATTAGAAGTAGAATAATAGGTCATGCAAAAACCACATCCATGCAAGGGCTACTACGTGTATCATTCTTTTGGAAATTCTATTCAGACTACAGAGTACTAATGATTGATAATGATTATCAGTGGTCTTTAGTCGGTGCCGGTAATTCTGATTATTTATGGATATTATCACGAAATACAAGTCTCTCTCAAGATACGATAGAAAAAATTATTACAGAAGCACATAAAAGAGGGTATGATACCAGTAAATTTGTATTTTCAATTATGAATTAATATCTACTTAATTAAGAAACATAAGTATAGGTGCTTTAATTAATTCGTCTTATGTTTGTAAAATATGGATAAAGCATTTATAATATAATGCACTAGATTAAAAATATGATTTGTTAACACCATATAATCATTTAATGCTTTAATTTAATATTTTACTATTCAAAATTATATTTTTAAGATGGGAAAAATAATCGCTTATAACTAGCTTTTTATTTAGTTATATGCTGTTTCCGTTCTTCTATAATATCATTCATATTTTGTTTTGCCCACAATAAAAGATTATTTATAATTGGAATTAAAGACTTTCCACGTTCTGTTAAACTATATTCTACTTTCGGAGGAACTTCTGGATATACTTTACGGTAAATAAGACCATCTGCTTCAAGAGTTCTTAAGGTTGTTGTCAGCATTTTCTGTGATATATCAGGTATTTTACGTTGTAACTCATTGAATCTCATTGTGCCATTTCCATTAAGAGTAAAGAATATTAGCATAGACCATTTGTTTCCTATACGAGAAAGTACATTACGTACAGGGCATCTAGAGTTTAGTGATTCTTTTATTTCGTTTTTTGTCATAATCATTTATTCTTTAGTATACAAAAGTAACTAATATTATTTAAAGAGTGCGCATGTCGTAAAAATATTTTGTTAAACTATGTAAAACTTAAATTTATAATGTGCTTGTTTCTCGAAATAGTAACTGACTTAACTTTACGTGCCTACTTGTTTAATATGCTTTATAACAGTAACTTTGCAAATGATATTAATAATAAATGATTAATAAAATACGATTATTAAAGAAATAGAAAAAATTCAGAAGGCAGTATTGTTAGGGTTGCATCAGATGCAAAACAAGCATTGAAAAATACAGGTGAAATCGAAATAATAATATGTGTTCAATATAAAGTCAATTCTTTTGGAGCAGAAGATGCCCATGATGGCATTATGTTTAATGGTAAAATAAAGAGCATCACGTTAAGCAAATTGACGTGATGCTCTTTTTTTAGAATTTATACGACCAACCAAGTCTTAGGTAGATAGGATACATATTAAAGGTTACAGTTTTGAAACTGCTCTCAAATATATTACTCATGCCAAAAGACATGTCTGCATTTAGACAAAGGTGTTTTTTACTCATCCATGATCCTCCGATTTGTAATCCCGGTTGCAATCTGCGCAGATTATCAGAAAAATCATATGTACCACGTTTACCATCTGTAAAAAGTATCTTTTGGCCAACAGGTGTATTCTGCCGTAAGTATCCATCAGTCACATAGCCTGAGAAGTCACGGTGAATAGCGTAAGAAAGATAGATGCCTGCACGAAATTTCCATCTACTGTCTAGTCTGTAATTAGCAAGAATAGGTACTGTGATGAATGTATTACTATATTTAGTATTTACATATCCAGTCCAGTAGCCGCTAACTTTGCTATTATCGTCGTATGAGACTTCCGTATGATAACTTTTTACCGTTGCTCCGGTGTGCATACTTTTTGATTCTATAAGTAGCCCGGCAGATAATCCCCAATGAGAATATTTATTTAGCCACCTTGTTACATCACCTCCAATTACTCCGTTGAATCTCGGATTATAACTATCTATGGATCGTATTTCACGTGGTATGGATAAAGGAGCTGTTCCTCCTATGTTTATACCACAATTCAACTCATATTCCCAATCTTGACTGTTGTACGTATCTATATGCGTCTTATCTGCAGATGCAGCTGATACATAACATACTATAATGTATGTAATTAATAATATTCTTTTCATTTCTTATTTTCTATTTGTAGAACAATTGCATTTCATCAACACATAATGAACTTCCAACAGCTCCGTTGAATGCTGCTCCATCTTCACTTGATGACATTATTATAGAAATGTTATAATTCCCATTTTGTAGTTTATCGGCATCTATACTTTTGCCATCTCTTATAACAAATGGTATTGCAAAACGAGTCCATGTATCAGTCTCTTTTTTATCTGTTATACGAGCTATTGCAACTATATTACTACTTGTAAGAGAATTGGTTCCGTCAAGATACTGTACGTCTTTGGTTACTTCATATAGCACGGCATAAATGTCGAATGTATCAGTTTTTCCCTGTACCGGGTTATTCTTAGCATCTGTAAATATAGGACCGGCTTTGTATTTATAATACCCAACAAGTTCTGTTGGAGTGTGTTTGAAAGGAATTCCAAAATGAGTTGACTTTGCAGGGATTGAAAGGTCTAGATTAAATGTACCTAGAAATAAATTTCCGGCTGCGATAGGTGTACCAAACATAGCTCCCCATTGACCCGTACTGCGGGTAGTCATATTAACACACTTTCCGATATATCCATTATCATCTTGGAATGTTGGATATTGATTAGCCGGCTTATCTGAGTTTAATATAGCAAACCCCTCATTTCCGCTACCCCAGTCATTTTTTTCGCCCTCTGTATTTGTGTCATAAAAGATATCAAATCCTGTTGTAGCGTTTCCTGTTCCATCATCTGATAAATTACCATATCTTATATTTTCAAAGTCATATTGGGTCTGCATATTAGAGAATGTGAATTCTACGGTATAAGGCTTTTGCCAATTCCCATCCTGAGATTTCACAATGTAAGTCTGTGGTTTGGAAAAATCGAGAGTAGTACCACTGGCAGGTGATATTGTTGCTCCATCAGTTAATGTGAATTGCGGACTTTGACTTTTAATATCAACAGAATCTTTCACATACAGTTTAACACTTTCGTTTGTAATAACAGGATCTCGTATTAAAATTCGGTTATCAACTTTGCATGATGTTATATCGGCTTCACTATTTAAAGCTTCATCCTTGATGCACGAATTAAATAAAAATAATACTGGCATCAAGAAAAACATAGTACTTTTAATTTTCATATTTACTATATCTTTAAAAACGTGCAAATGTAACACTTATTTGTGGATATACAACATCCGTATGTCTTATATGATAAAAAAACAGATATTTTTATTTGTGTAATTGATTTTTTTCGTTTAATTTTGTCATTTAGTAAAAACAAAAAGATATAATAATGAAAGTCTTATTAGTAAACGGCAGTCCTCGAAAAAATGGCTGCACCTATACAGCATTGTCTGAAGTAGCTAATACATTAAATGAGGAGGGTATAGATACTGAAATCTTCTATATTGGTACAAAACCTATTGCAGGTTGCCTCGGTTGTGGAAAATGTGGAGAACTTAAAAAATGTATTTTAGACGATAAAGTTAACGAATGCTTGGATAAGTTGGCTAGTGCTGATGGCTTTATATTTGGTTCACCAGTATATTATGCATCAGCAAACGGTTCTTTAATTTCTTTAATGGACCGCCTTTTTACTGCTGGTTTAAGAAGAGGGAAAGAGAGTTTTTATTTAAAGCCGGCTGCAGCTGTAACATCTGCCAGAAGAGCTGGTACAACATCTACTATAGATGAAATAAATAAGTATTTCTCTTTAGCACAAATGCCAATTGTCTCTTCTCAGTATTGGAATATGGTACATGGTAATACCCCGGAAGAGGTAAAACAGGACATAGAAGGCATGCAGATTATGAGAACTCTAGGTAGAAATATGGCTTTTATGTTGAAATGCAAAGACGTGGCCATTAAAGCCGGTATAGAGATGCCCAAAACAGAAGAGCCTCTAAAAACTAATTTCATAAGATAATTAGTCTTTATTGAGTTCCCATTATTAATAAATATATGTGAAAGGCAACACCATTAATAAATCAGAGCTGTTGTTTTACTCAAACGTAGGTTACTCCCCAAGTCTTAAAAAATGAAAAGGTCTAACTTAGAAGAATATTACCCTATATAAATCCAAAGAGACTGCACGGAACAATTCGTACAGTCTCCTATTTATAAACTCACAGCACTTTTTGCTTATGTAGTTTTTTTATTAAATCTTAATGTTATAGGTACTATGAACGATGCATTAAAAATTCCTCATTTAATGAACTAAAATTTCATTTTCCAGACTTGTTTTTCTCTTATTTCACAATGAAACTTGACACGAGTAACATAAGAGATAATCCGACTAATATGGCAACCGTAACCCATCCAATGAGATTGATAATGGGCTTGTTGATATGCCGGCCCATAATTTTCTTGTTATTCACCAACATAATCATGCAAATAAGGACAACCGGAAGCAATATCGCATTGATTACCTGCGACCATATAGAGATACCTATCAAAGGGGCCTTTGGTAAAAGAATAATGCCTACTGATATGATAATAATGGCTGTATAGAGGGTGTAGAACTCTTGTGCCTCACCCCACTTCTTACTGATTCCCGCATCAAAGCCAAAAGCTTCGCACACATAAAAGGCTGTAGCTAATGGTAATATGGTTGCAGAAAAGATAGATGCGATGAACAACCCGAAGGCAAACAACTGAGAGGCAAAGGCTCCCGCTAGTGGCTTTAGTGCTAATGCTGCATCTTTAGCTTCGTTTATGATAATGTTATTCTCGTGAAGTGTAGATGCGCAAGCAACCATAATGAAGAAGGCTACAATGACTGTCCCAATACACCCGATAATAATATCAGCCATGACATAATTATATTGAGAGATCTTTAGTTTCTTCTCTATCACAGAAGATTGCATGTAAAACTGCATCCATGGAGCAATTGTGGTTCCTACTAATCCTAATACCATGGCTATTGTTGATCCATCAGCTTTGACTTGTGGCATAACTATCGCATGTCCTATCTCAGCCCAATGTGGATGCCCTAATAAAGCCGAGACAACATAGGTAAGCAGTGAAACGCTGAAAATAAGGAAAATACGCTCAGCAACGGTGTATGTTCCTTTCACCACTAAAATCCACACGATGAAACCAACCAAAGGCACCGAAATGTATTTGCTGACCCCAAATATTTCAAGGCTACCTGCTACTCCGGCAAATTCAGTGGTCGTATTGCCTATATCTGCTAATAACAGACCTAAAAAAATAAAAAAAGTTATCTTTACCCCTGCATTCTCACGAATAAGAGTAGCCAATCCTTTACCTGTCACAATTCCCATACGGGCATTCATTTCCTGTACAACTAACAAGACTAAGAAAGATGGTATCAAAGTCCAGATAAGATTGTAGCCATACATTGCTCCCGCAACAGAATAAGTGGTTATACCTCCGGCATCATTGTCCACACTGCCTGTTATTATTCCCGGTCCGAGAATTGCAAGAAACAATCCTATCTTTTTTAATAATTTATTATTAGTAATTTTTTTAAAGGTCATAATTTGTATGTATATTAAATAGCACCCTGAATGCTATATTAATAGTTGGATTAATTAAGAAGCTCTCCTTTTTCCGAGCAATTCATCGAAGAGGTCATCGATCACCACCATGCCTTCCAACTCGTTATGTTCATTGATGACTGGAACTGCAAGTAAATTATATTTCGACACGATACCGGATATTTCATCAAGTCCATCATAGTCATTTACACAATTCAGATTAGTATTCATCACTCCCTCCAAAGGAATTTGGGGGTTTGCTATCAATAAATCACGCATGGTGATAATACCCTTCAATGTGTTTTTCTCATCAACAACAAACAAGCTGTAAAGAGATTCCATTTCAGGTTTTTCTGATCTGATCTGGTCGATCGCTTCCGATACCGTTTGCTTTGCCGTGAAAGTGAGAATATCCGAAGTCATCAAGCTACCTATTGTACCGTCTGGATACTCCAGTAGGTCTCTTACTTCTTCTGATACTTCTGGTTCCATCTCGAGCAACAGTTGCTCTGTTTTGTCGTCTTCCAGATGATCCATCAAATCAGCAGCCTCATTGGCAGGCATTTTTTCCAACACATCAGCTGCTTTTTCCAGCGGCAGACTTTCAATGATATGCACTTGCTCTTTTACTCTTAACTCTTCCAATACATCGGCTGCGTGTTCTTCATCAAGAGAAGAAAATATTGGTGTCTGATAATTTTTGCTCATGTCCTCAATAATATCAGCAAGATCAGAGGGATGAATTGTATTGAGTTTCGAACGAGTCTGTGATAGTTGAATATCGAATGTGTCAGGGTCGATTGTTTCAACATCATCCCAAAGAATAAATTTAGAAGGGATATTACCTCCGAAAGGTTTCAATATTTTTTTGAAGAACATACTAACGCCAAGACGACGTAAGAGGCCTTCAGTACCTACATCAACAGCTACAACAAATGTTCCAGCCGCGATTGTTACCATCCGGATGTCGTTTACTCTAACCAGCTTTCGTCCATTGAGGTCTACAATCTGCTGATCCAAAATACTTTCTTTCAGTAAGACACCATCTGAAACTATATTATGGCCAACGATCGTCATAGACTGGCATTGCACCTTATAATGGATTCCAAATTTTACAATTTGTAGATTATCAAGTACCGCATCTCTGTTTTTTCCATTCACATGTACTGCGAATCCTATTACTTGCGGATTGTTTGATTGGTAATCATCAGAAGATTGACGTATACGAATGTATACATCATGAATACGTCCCAAAATATTATCTCGGGTATCGAAAATATTGCAGCCGAGAAGTCGGCTTAGATAGAATGTTGTTAAAGAAGTCATGAATTACCTCCTCTCTTTTTACGCGTCAGAGAGAAGATAGGAGTGATCCGACCTTTTCGCTAGGCGCAGGTTATTAAATTGTTCGTATTTGCCGGGTCACTGTCCATATATAGATATATTTTAAATTTGCGGTGCAAAGGTACACCTTTTTCTGGATAACTGGTATTTAACAAGAAAAAAATATTTTTATCATTAAATATTTTATCAGTATTTAACACTAATATATAATGATTATACCTACATATACCATTTCAAACAGCATAGGAGTCATGATTGTTGTCTCAATTAATGGATTATCCCATTATTATTAAAATGGTGTTTTTATCATTTGTAATCAAAAAAAGACGTGATAATGACTACAATTGATATTTAAATTTATATCTTTGCGATGTAATAATTTTAAAGTAGCAGATTATGGAAAGAACCTTTAAGCAGGCTTTGGAGAGTCGCCGTACTTTCTATGCCATTGGTAATGAGTCACCGGTCAGTGATGATAAAATAGAAGAAGTAGTTAAATTCGCAGTTAAGAATGTGCCAAGTGCATTTAATTCACAATCCACACGTGTGGTTGTATTATTAGGTGAAAATCATAAGCGTTTGTGGAATATAACAAAAGATATATTAAGAAATATTGTTCCGGCTGATGCCTTTAAAGGCACCGAAAATAAAATTGATAACTGTTTTCTGTCAGGTCATGGTACTATTCTTTTCTTTGAAGATCAGAATGTAGTTAAAGGTTTGCAGAATTCTTATCCTTCATATGCCGATAACTTCCCAGTATGGTCTCAACAGACGTCAGCAATGCACCAGTTGGCTATTTGGACTATGCTTGAAGACTTGGGACTTGGTGTGAATTTACAGCATTATAATCCCTTGATAGATAAAGATGTTGCTAAAGAGTGGTCTATACCTGAATCATGGAAGTTGATATCAGAAATGCCCTTTGGAAATCCACTCTCAGAGCCGGACGTAAAACAGTTTAGTTCTATAGAAGATCGTGTAAAGGTCTTTAAATAGATTTATTAAGATGATTACTGATAAAGATGTTTTTATTAGTAGTTAGGATAGCATAGATATCAGATAAGAAGAATATTTGTGTATACATATTATATAATAATGTGTATACGTAATATAATAAAAAGGAGAAAATTATGAAATTAGATTTTACTTACGAGAATCCAACCAAAATTTACTTTGGTCGTACAGCAATGGATGGACTTAGGTCTGAGCTTCCTAAATATGGTAAAACCGTAATGTTAGCTTATGGCAAGGGAGCTATAAAGAAAATAGGTATTTATGATCAGGTGCTAGATATTTGCAAAAGTCTCGGCAAAACAGTAGTTGAGTTACAAGGAGTAATGCCCAATCCCACCTATAAAAAAGTTCTTGAGGGATGTCAACTTGTTAAAGATAATAATGTAGACCTGATATTGGCTGTTGGCGGTGGCTCTGTTATCGACTGTGCAAAGGCTATATCTGTTTCATCTTATTGTCAAGGAGATGCCTGGCAGCGTTATTTTACCAATTTTGAACCTGTAGATAACAAACTTGTGCCTTTAGCTTCGATTCTTACTATGGCAGGAACAGGTTCTGAAATGAACGCCGGATCTGTCATAACTAACGAAGACCTCAAAATAAAGATGGGCCGTGTGTTTAATGCAGATGTCAATCCACGTTTTTCAATACTCAACCCGGAGTACACCTTTTCGGTGTCAAAATATCAGATGCTAAGTGGCATTTTTGATATGATGTCACATCTTATGGAGGCATATTTTGCAGGAGATGATGACGGAACATCCAGCTATATAATAGAAGGATTGTTGCGCGCAATAATCGATAATACACGCGTAGCAGTAGCAAATAAGGAAGATTACGAAGCAAGAAGTAACCTGATGTGGTGCTCATCACTTGCAATGAACCCACTTGTCGGCCTTGGTAAGGCCCAAGATTGGGAAGTCCATATGATAGAACATCAGTTGGGCGCCTATACGGATTGCGCTCACGGCATGGGACTGGCCGCAATATCTATACCATATTATAGATATGTAAGCAAGTTCGGTCTGCACAAATTCGCTCGTTTTGCCAGAGAGGTATGGCATATAAGTGAAGAAGGCAAAACACAAGAGGAATTGGCCAAAGCCGGTATAGATGCCCTAGAGCATTTTATAAAAAAGAGTGGAATGGTAACTCGTCTGCGCGACCTGAATGCAACAGAAGAGATGTTGCCATTGATAGCTAAATCTACAGTACCAATGGGTGGTTATAAGAAGATGACTTCCGAAGAGATACTGGAGATATTGAAGCAAGCTTACTAAAAAAGTAGTAAACATATGAATTAAAAGAGCTACAAGGTTATTATACTTTGTGGCTTTTTTATTTTTTCCGTAAAAAAACAGAAATTGATGTGATTTTTAAGTTATGTCTGCGTCTAATAAGCATATTTTATAATAAACAGATGGAAACGTTACAAAAAGAATTTGCGCAAATAGTGAAAGAAAACAAGGACACTATTTATACTGTGTGTTATATGTTTTCAAATGATTCGGAAGATATCAATGATTTATTCCAGGAAGTACTGATTAATCTATGGAAAGGTATTGGATCTTTTAAGTCACATAGCAATGTACGAACATGGATTTATCGTGTTGCCCTCAATACTTGCATCTCTGCTGATAGAAAGAAGAGAAAGTTTTCTACAATACCTCTTACCATGGATGTCAATATCTTTGAAGATAAGGATGAGGCTACCTTTCAGGTAAAGAAGTTACATGATAGGATTAACAAGTTGCAACCATTTGATAGAGCAATCGTGTTACTTTGGCTTGAGAATATCAGTTATGATGAGATCGGAGCCATCATAGGCATATCTACCACTAATGTAGCGTCACGTTTGTTGAGGATAAAAGAAAAACTAAAAAGTATGTCTAACGATTAAAAATTATTGAAATGGAATGTCTTAATGAAAATATGGAGCTTGAACAGCTCAGAGAACAATTGTCGATATTAAAGAGCAAATTAGAGAAAGAGACAATAGTAAACGACCGTTTGATGAGAAATGCAATGAAAAATAAAGCAAAGAACATCACTCGTAATGGTTGGATAATTTCTATCATAGCAATGATAGGCATACCTTATTGTACATGGGCTAATAGGTATCTTCTTAATATGTCATGGTGGTTTGTTGTTGTAACAGATATATTCTTCTTGATTGCTATTATCTATAATTATTTCACGTATAAGCATATACATGCTAATCAGCTTATGGAGGGGAATCTTGTTGATGTTAGTAGTGATATTATAAGGATGAAACGTATGCATTTTAATTGGCTTAAGTTCAGTATACCATTCATGATATTGTGGCTGTCATGGTTTATTGTAGAAAATCTTGACGCATACGATGCAAAGTACGTATTAATCGGTGTAATTTTTGGATGCATTATAGGCGGCATTCTGGGTATCTCATTTTTCAGACGCGATAGACGAATGATGTCCGAAATCCTTGATCAGATAAAAGACTTGACCGAGAACGATTGAACTTTATGATAATGTATTTTCATATAATGTGAAAGTATCATGTACCAGACTGCTATCTTTTATATTATTGATATATAATGCTATAGGAGTATCACCCTTTAAAAAAGAAAAAATATCTTTGAAAAAATAGTTGCATTTGAAAAAGAATTCATATATTTGCGATTGTTATAATTACTGTCTTGTTATAAAGAGATAAGTTTCAAGATAATATTATATGTTAGATACTAACCCAAAATACTAATTTAAAGCATTACGATTATGACAAAGCAAAAACAAGTTTACCGCTGTAATATTTGCGGAAACATCGTAGAGGTGGTTAATCCAGCAGGAGGTACACTATCATGTTGCGGTCAGCCTATGGAACTTTTGGAAGAGAACACTAAAGATGCTGCTTTAGAGAAACATGTTCCTATCATTGAGAAAATACACGGTGGATATAAAGTAACAGTTGGTGCTGTTGAGCATCCTATGATGGAAGAACATTATATCATGTGGATTGAATTGATAACAGAAGATAGAGTGTATCGTAAATATCTGAAACCGGGTGATAAGCCTACTGCTACTTTCATGACTGATGCAACAGACGTTAAAGCTCGTGAATATTGCAATTTGCACGGACACTGGATGTCTA
The DNA here is from genome assembly GCF_000585355.1 of Xylanibacter oryzae DSM 17970. Classification (NCBI taxonomy): domain Bacteria; kingdom Pseudomonadati; phylum Bacteroidota; class Bacteroidia; order Bacteroidales; family Prevotellaceae; genus Xylanibacter; species Xylanibacter oryzae. The sequence goes on from NZ_KK073873.1 coordinate 374,511, forward strand.
AATAGAGCAAATATATTAATAACAGCTGCTTGTCGTATATAATAATTCATTGTCTGTTATAATTCTTAGCCAAATTTGTATACCTTTGTATTCAATTAAGTTTATATCAAATGGACAGTGTACTTATTATAGATGATGAACAACAGATACGCAGACTTTTGTCTCGTATAATAGAACTAGAGGGTTATGAGGTCTTACAGGCTGCTGATTGCAATTCGGCAATGAAGCAGTTAAGGCTTCATAATCCTCAAGTTACTTTATGTGATGTCTTCTTACCGGATGGAAACGGCGTGGATTTTGTAAAGACCATAAAGAAGTCTAATCCTGAAACAGAAGTGATATTACTTACTGCCCATGGAAATATTCATGACGGTGTACAGGCCATAAAAAATGGAGCTTTTGATTATATAACCAAGGGTGATGATAACAATAAAATAATTCCACTCATCAACCGTGCTATGGAAGAGGCGAAAGGTAAAACTGATACAACTAAAACTCTTCAAGTAAATGGACAATATACATTTGATAGCATCTGTGGAAATTCTAAAAGCATACAACAGGCTATCTCATTAGCCCAAAAGGCTTCAACAACAGACGTAAGTATACTTCTTAATGGTGAGACTGGCACAGGTAAGGAAGTCTTTGCACAGGCGATACACAATGGAAGCAAGCGAAGTGGAAAACCATTTGTGGCTATTAACTGTTCGGCATTCAGTAAAGATCTGCTCGAAAGTGAACTGTTTGGTTTTAAGGCCGGGGCGTTTACAGGAGCTATGAAAGAGAAGAAAGGACTCTTTCAGATGGCGGATAAAGGAACTCTGTTTTTAGATGAAATAGGAGAAATGGCATTTGAGTTGCAGGCAAAGTTATTGCGCGTTTTAGAAACAGGCGAGTATATAATGCTGGGGGATACCCAGACCACAAAAGTAGATGTTAGGATAATCTCTGCCACCAATCGTAATCTAACCCATGAAATAGAACAGCAGAATTTCCGTGAGGATCTATACTACAGATTATCTGTATTTCAAATACCCTTGCCACCATTACGCGAGCGGACAGAAGACATTGAACCGCTTGCTCAACATTTTATAAATTATTTTAAGAGTAAGTCAGGGAAGAAAATTGTAACAATGACTCCTGAATACCTTAATGCCTTGAAATCATTTAAGTGGAAAGGGAATATTCGTGAATTGCGCAATGTTATAGAACGGAGTATTATTGTTGGTAATGAAGACCTTACTTTACAAGATTTGCCGATAGAAATGCAAACTAAAAAAGAAGAAACTCATACTGAGTTTGAATTGGCTCAGATGGAGAAAAGACACATAACCAGAGTCCTTCAATATACCAAGGGAAATAAGACGGAAGCGTCACGCTTGTTGAAAATAGGACTGACTACTCTTTATAGAAAGATAGAAGAATACGGTATATCATAATCAATTATAGTTTAGATTCATACCATTTTGAAAATTTCACCCTTTCAAAATGAAAAGGTGAAATTTTTTTCATATTTATGTTATATCTGTATTTTGCTTAATATAAGCGTAATACAAATATGTGCGTTTTTTTGGCACGTTATTGGTATTATAGGAATAAGGTAATTGCATGATTTAATATAATAACAATTTTAAAATTTAAAAGTATGAATTTCATTTCAATAGAATTCTTAATATGCATAGTCAGCGTATTAGTGTGTTTTCTGATATTTTACAGATGCATTAACTGGTTTGAAAAAATTTAATATTATAGGAGGTTATAAAAATGTATACAGTTTTATTTATAATAGGGTTGATAATTTTCGGCTATTTGCTCTATGTTCTTATAAAGCCTGAAAAATTCTAAAATATTTGTGATTATGAATACGGAAATTTGGGGAGTTATTGTTCAGATTGTTCTCATGGTGGCTCTTAGTTATCCATTGGGAAAATACATAGCTAAAGTTTATAAAGGTGAACATACCATATTGGATTTTATGAAACCGGTAGAAAAGTTCATGTACAAACTTTCAGGAATAGATCCTGATATTGAAATGAATTGGAAACAGTTCTTGCGTACATTATTGACTGTTAACTTATTCTGGTTCTTTTGGGGTATTATCCTTCTTATGGCACAAGGAGTATTGCCTTTGAATCCGGATGGTAATATTGGTCAGACTTGTCATCAGGCTTTTAATACATCCATAAGTTTCCTCGTAAACTGTGATTTACAACATTATAGTGGTGAAAGCGGACTTACTTATTTCACACAGTTGTCTGTCGTTATGCTGTTCCAGTTTATTACAGCTGCTACAGGTATGGCTGCAATGGCAGGTATTATGAAAGCACTTGCTGCCAAAACCACTAAGACAATAGGTAACTTCTGGCATTATCTGGTTCTTAGTTGTACTAGGATTCTTTTGCCGCTTTCATTGATAGTAGGTTTCATACTTATTCTTCAAGGAACACCAATGGGCTTTGACGGTAAAATGATGATAAATACTATAGAGGGTAATGCGCAGGCCGTATCACAAGGACCTGCAGCTGCTATCATTGCAATAAAACAGTTGGGTACAAATGGTGGTGGATATTTTGGTGCCAATTCAGCTCATCCACTGGAAAATCCTACTTATCTTACCAATATTGTAGAATGCTGTTCTATTCTTCTTATACCAATGGCAATGGTTTTTGCATTTGGATTTTATATAGAGAAGAAAAAACTAGGCTACTGTATATTTGGTGTGATGCTTACTGCGTTTCTTATCGGAGTTGCTGTAAATGTGCATGAAGAGACTAACGGTAACCCGAGAATAGCATCGCTGGGGATAAATCAGAGTCATGGTGCGATGGAGGGCAAGGAGGTCAGGCTTGGTAGTGCCTCTACTGCTTTGTGGAGTGTAGCCACGACAGCAACATCCAATGGTTCGGTAAATGGCATGCACGACTCGATGATGCCATTATCAGGTCTTGTAGAAATGCTTAATATGCAGATCAATACATGGTTTGGTGGAGTAGGAGTAGGTTGGATGAATTATTTTACATTCATGATAATAGCAGTATTCATAAGTGGACTTATGGTGGGTCGTACGCCCGAATTGCTTGGCAAGAAGGTTGAGGCTCGTGAGATGAAAATTGCATCAATGATAGCATTACTCCATCCTTTTATTATTCTAACAGGTACTGCAATAGCTACATACCTGTTTGTGCATGCACCTGCATTTGTTGCCGGTGAAGGTGGATGGCTTAATAACTCAGGTTATCATGGCCTTAGCGAAATGCTGTACGAGTATACCTCTTCTGCGGCAAATAATGGTTCGGGATTTGAAGGTCTTGGCGACAATACACGGTTCTGGAACTATTCTTGTGGAATAATACTTCTGTTAGGACGTTATCTGCCAATAATCGGTCAGGTGGCTATCGCAGGTTTACTGGCCAATAAAAAGTTTGTACCGGAGAGTGCCGGTACACTTAAGACAGATACCGTAACATTTGGAATTATGACCTTTGCCGTTATATTCATTGTTGCAGCATTGTCATTCTTCCCGGTACATGCCCTTAGCACGATTGCCGAAACATTGACTCTATAATATATCATTAATTAAAAATATAAAGATATGAAAAGACAAGCAACATCCTTGTTTCAAAAACAACAGGTTATAGATAGTTTGAAGCAGTCTTTTGCTAAACTTAATCCTGCAATTATGATAAAGAATCCTATAATGTTTACAGTAGAGGTTAGCACTATCATCATGTTATTCGTCTCTATTTATTCATTATATAGCACTTCGCAGGGTTCTTTTATATATAATACACTAGTTTTTATTACACTGTTTGTAACATTGCTCTTTGCTAATTTCGCAGAAGCTATAGCTGAGGCAAGAGGTAAAGCACAGGCCGACAGTCTGAGGAAAACACGTGAAGAAACTCCTGCAAAACTGATTGTAGGTAATAAATGTAAGACGGTTAGCAGTAGCATGCTTAAGAAGGGCGATGTCTTTGAATGTACAGTTGGTGATATCATTCCTTCAGACGGTGAGATTATAGACGGATTGGCATCAATAGACGAAAGTGCCATAACAGGAGAATCTGCACCTGTAATACGTGAAAGTGGCGGAGATAAAAGTTCTGTAACAGGAGGAACAAGGGTCCTTTCTGATACCATACGCGTAAAAGTAACCACACAACCCGGAGAGAGCTTTCTTGACAAGATGATATCACTTGTAGAAGGTGCTTCACGTCAGAAGACTCCTAATGAGATTGCCCTTACTATACTATTGGCAGCCTTTACCCTTGTATTCATTATTGTTTGTATTACTCTCAAACCATTTGCTGATTATACTGGTACAGTTATTACGATAGCATCATTTATCTCTCTTTTTGTATGTCTGATTCCAACAACGATAGGTGGTTTACTTTCTGCTATCGGTATAGCCGGAATGGACCGTGCATTGAGAGCGAATGTAATAACAAAATCAGGCAAAGCTGTAGAAACTGCAGGTGATGTTGATACTCTGCTGTTAGACAAGACCGGTACTATTACTATTGGCAATAGAAAAGCAACAAAGTTTTATCCTGCACCCGGAGTAACAAATGAGACTTTTGTAACTGCTTGCATGCAGTCTTCTGTATCAGATTCGACCCCCGAGGGCAAATCTATTGTTGAACTAGGTTCAAAATCCGGAGTTAAGAATGTAAAGGTAATCAATTCAGGAGATGTCCTTATCAATTTTACTGCTGAAACAAGATCATCAGGAGTAAATCTAAAAGATGGTACTGAAATAAGAAAAGGAGCATATGATGCAATCCGCAAAATTGTAGAGTCGGCAGGTAATGAATTTCCCAAAGAGACAGAAAACCTTATCGTACAGATTTCCGGCAATGGTGGTACTCCTTTGGTGGTTTGCGTAAACAAAAGTGTAGCAGGCGTAATTGAGTTGCAGGATATTATAAAACCGGGCATTCATGAACGTTTCGAGCGCTTGAGAAAAATGGGCGTAAAGACAGTAATGGTAACAGGTGATAATCCTCTTACAGCTGAATACATAGCAAATATTGCCGGTGTCGACGATTTCATCGCAGAGGCAAAGCCTGAAGATAAGATGGAATATATAAAGAAAGAACAAATGTCTGGTAAGTTGGTCGCTATGATGGGTGATGGCACAAACGATGCTCCGGCTCTGGCTCAGGCTAATGTAGGCGTAGCAATGAATAGTGGTACTCAGGCAGCAAAAGAGGCAGGTAATATGGTTGACCTGGACAACGATCCTACAAAATTGATAGAGATAGTCGAGATAGGCAAACAATTGCTGATGACCCGTGGTACCTTGACCACTTTTTCTATTGCCAATGATGTAGCAAAATATTTTGCAATAGTTCCGGCCCTCTTCATGTTATCCATCCCATCACTTTCGGCGATTAACATAATGAGGCTTCACTCACCTGAGAGTGCGATTCTTTCGGCAATAATATTTAATGCACTTATAATACCTATTTTAATACCATTGGCCCTTAAGGGCGTCAGTTACAAGCCTATCGGCGCATCCGCATTATTAAGGAGAAATCTTTTAATATATGGTCTTGGTGGCGTTATTGTACCGTTTATAGGTATTAAGATATTAGATATGTTTATAGGTTTATTTTTCTAAAAGATTAAAAAAATGAAGACATTTATTAAATCAATAAGGTTCACTTTGGTATTCTGCATCTTCTTAGCTGTATCATATATACTTGTGTTGTGGATATTCGCAAGAGTGGCAGGACCCAATAAAGGTAATGTAGCTGTATCACAGCTTAATGGCAAGGTGGTAGGAGCTACAAATGTAGGACAGTCATTTACCAAAGATATCTATTTTTGGGGCCGTCCTTCTTGTGCAGGCAATGGATATGATGCCACCAAATCGAGTGGCAGTAATAAAGGACCTATGAATAGTGCTTATCTTAAAGAAGTAGACAAACGTATAACAGTATTTCTTAAGCACCATCCTTATCTTAAACGCAAAGATATTCCTGCCGAAATGGTTACTGCGAGCGGTTCAGGACTTGATCCTGACATATCCCCGGAATCGGCTTATATACAGGTAAGGCGTATTGCGATGGCCCGTGGATGTAGCGAGACATTAGTTAAGGAGGTTGTAGACAAGTCTATTGAAAAGCCTTTGTTGGGAATTTTTGGGACAGAAAAAGTCAATGTCCTTAAAATGAACATTGCTTTAGACAAACTAATCGTTAATAAGACTGAGGTAAAAAAATAACGAATTAGTATCATTGCAGTTATTATAATATGCATATTTGCAAACAGTAACAGATATGAACGAAAGAATAAACGATGCACATTATTTCCTTAATTTGATACAGAAATCAAAACGAGGGAAATTCAAAATCTATATCGGCATGATTGCAGGTGTAGGGAAGACCTGCCGTATGTTACGCGATGCAAAAGACATGCTTAAAGACGGCATTGATGTTCAGATAGGTTTTGTCGAAACACATGGAAGAGTTGATACCGAGAAACTTCTGAAAGGTTTGCCTATAATACCTCCTAAAAAGATATTCTATAAAGGTAAAGAACTGGAAGAAATGGATGTAGACACCATTTTGCGAGTTCATCCTGAGCTTGTTATTGTAGACGAGTTGGCACATACCAATGTTGAAGGTTGTCGCAATGAGAAAAGATGGCAAGATGTAATGGAACTACTTGATGCAGGGATTAATGTTATATCTGCTGTCAACATACAGCATATAGAGAGTCTTAATGAGGATGTCAAGACTATTGTTGGCATTGAGGTTACAGAACGTATTCCTGATCAGGTGTTACAGACTGCAGACGAAGTTGTCAATTTAGACTTGACCTCTGAAGAACTTATTGAGCGGCTTAAGAGTGGTAAGATCTATAAAGAGGCAAATATTGAGAATGCTCTTAATCATTTCTTTACCCCCGAGCATATCCTGCAATTGAGAGAACTTGCTCTTCGAGAAGTTGCATTGAGCGTATCAAAAAAGGTTGAAACAGAGGTTTGTAATAATGGCAATAGCATTCAGAAGCAATTCTTATGCTGTATAGGTACAGATGATGTCAGGGCTAAGCAATTAATACGTAAGGTAGCCCGACTATCTTCGGGTGATAATGCAAAGTTTCTTGTCCTTTATGTCCGCACGCCACAATACAGTAATGATAAGATAAGTCTTGCTAAACAACGTCATCTCATCAACAATTTTATTATGGCTATAGATTTGGGCGCAGAGATAATACAATATGAGGCATCTGATATTATCACTGGTATAGTAGAGGTTTGCGATAAGTATCATATTAGTTCTGTATGCGTTGGCAAACCCAAACTTAGTATCTGGTCGTTGATGTTCTCTGCATTACGCTACCGGCATCTTTTTGATGCCCTGTCAAAGTCTAATATCGATTTAATAATATTATCATAGTTATGAAAACAAAGAACAAAATAGCATTCTCTATCGGTATATTGCTGATTGTCATAGCCAGTCTTGGTATTTTTGCATCTCGGTCAATACAGATGATAAAATTAAATACAGAGAATATCCTTAAAGATAATTATAATTCTGTGATGTATTCTCAGAATATGTTGAAGGCAATAAGCATTTACGACAGCGACTCTACTGCTGCCATGAATTTGTTTGTAAAGAACATGAACCTTCAGAAACATAATGAGACGGAGTGGAATGAGAAACAGACCACAAAACAATTGATTCATGATTATGACTTATTTCTGAAAGTAAAGGATGCGGGCAGCAGACTCAGATTGGAAAGTACAATAAACAGTATCATCAAACTAAATACCGATGCTATCCAGCGGAAGTCTGAAAAAGCTGTCGACAGTGCTCAAAGCGTATTGTTCTACACCATCTTGTTGTCTTTGGTCAGTACTCTGATAGCAATATTTATGCTACTCAGATTTCCGAAGATGTTTACATCACCTATAAAGGCACTTCTTGAGGGAATCATAGAAATATCTAACCATAAATACGATAAGCGTTTAGATTTTGGTCCGAATTCTGAATTTACCGATGTTGCGAAGTCGTTTAATAATATGGCCAAAGAACTGTCTGTGTTTCAAGAGAGCAGTATGTCTCGTATTATATCCACAAAGCAGTATCTGGAAACAGTAATAAATGCGATAAAAGAACCTATTTTGGGACTTAGTGATAAAAAGGATATCTTGTTTGCCAATACTGCTGTTACTCAGATTCTGAATATTCCTACCGAAAAACTTATTGATAAGTCTGCACTGGATCTGTCATTGTCTAACGATTTGCTGAGGAGACTGATTAGAGGTATGGAAAAAGGTAGTGATAAAAAAGATAGTGATGATGATAAGGAGAAAGATAATGATGATAATAAGGATAAGGATAATGACAGTCCGTTAAAGATCTATTCTGATAATAAAGAGTGTTATTATGAAGTACATTACCTGCCTCTCTCCAAAAATTCAGGCACAGTAGTACTGCTTAGCGATGTCACCAAGTTTAAGATGCGAGATGATGCCAAGACCAATTTCATATCAGTGATATCACACGAATTGAAGACGCCTATATCAGCTATTCTTATGAGTCTTAAACTGTTGGAAGATGAACGGGTAGGCAATATGAATGGCGAACAGAAAGAGTTGGCACAGAATATTCAGGATAACAGCGACAGACTGCTTAGCATCACAGGCGAACTGCTTAAGATGACTCAGGTAGAAGCCGGTGTATTACACCTGAATCCGAAGATAACAAAACCTATAGAACTGATAGATTATGCAATAAATGCCACAAGGGTACTGGCCGAGCATTGGAATTGCAATATAGAGGTTGACTATCCTGAAGATAAGATCTCCAAAATCTTTGTCGACAGCGAGAAGATAGCATGGGTGATCACCAATTTACTGTCTAATGCGATACATTATTCATCAGAGAATGCTCGTGTGATAATTGGTGCAAGACAGTTAGACAAGAAAGTAGAGATATTTGTGCAGGACTTCGGTAAGGGAATAGATCCACGTTATCACAAAACCATCTTCGACCGTTATTTCAGAGTACCGGGCACAAAAGTGCAAGGCAGTGGACTTGGTCTTTCAATATCCAAGGACTTTGTTGAGGCTCATGGTGGCACAATCCGTGTGGATAGCAAACCGGGAGAAGGCAGCCGCTTTGTTGTTACTTTTAATACATAGTTTTTCAGACACTATATTACACATACTCTTTTAGCTGTATGTAAGCGGTAGGCCATGCCTACCGTTTTTTACGTTTATACTCTGAGTCTTGCTGAGATAGATAGTTGTCTATCTTCATGTTTTATCACTCGCATTAGTATAAAATGTATAAAATATTGGTCCTTAGTACAATATAAGTTAATCTATATGCAAATTAATAGTTGATATTGTTTACTATTAACAAGAATAACTATATTTGTGCATTCTATAAAAATAAAATATAAAATGGTCGCAAAAGAAAAAAAACTGCCGAGAGAACCTATTGGACGTATAACAGGACGGATAAGCAAGATTTTCTTTGGAACACTCAAAAAGAGATTGGCAAGTCTTAATATCGAGCGTTCTTTTTATCCTCTATTATTAATTAACAATGGAAACAACGAACTTACACAGCAGGATCTTGCCGAAGAACTGTGCATTGACAAAGTACAAGTTGTACGCATTATTGATTATCTGTCAGGAAATGGTTATGTAGAAAGAATACAAAATCCCAAAGACAGACGCGAATACAAACTGCACATTACTGATAGCGGACGCGAAGCCATACCTTATATTGAAAAGACTATTGGTGATTTGTCAGAAATTGCATTTAAAGGAATACCACCCGAAAAAATTGATGAGTTGTATTCCACTCTATATTTAATTAAGAAGAATATTTTATGTCTAAAAGATGAAATAGGAGAATGAAAAAGACAAATATCATAATAGCTATTGCATTACTACTCTTAACGGTCCTTTTCATTAAGGTAGGATTTACAAAGCCAAAAGGAGACAAAGAAAAAAAGGAGAAAACTAATAAGAAGGTTGATGCTTTTGTGGTTACACCCTCATTGCTTACCTCTGATATCACAGTTACAGGTTCGCTTGCAGCCTACGATGAAGTGGATCTTAAAAATGAGATGTCGGGAAGGGTAGTCATGGTAAATTTGCCTGAGGGTAAATTCGTGAAAAAGGGCACGTTGCTAATCAAACTATACGATGATGATCTGAAAGCAGCGCTGTCTAAATTGAAAGCGCAGTTGGCTATCCAGAAAAGCATTTATAGACGGCAGTCAAAACTTCTCAAGGTCAATGGAATCAGTCAGAACGATTATGAACAAACTGTGTTACAGCTCAATTCTATAAGTGCCGATATTGCCGAAGAGAGAGCTTTGATACGTAAGACAGAGGTGAGAGCTCCATTCGATGGCACTATTGGACTGAGAAATGTAAGCGTTGGAGCAATCGTCAGTCCATCCACCTTGCTTGCCACCATCAGAACGAACCAAAAAATAAAACTTGACTTCTTTGTTCCCGAAAAATACAGCGCGCTGATTACTGTCGGGATGAGGGTGTCATTCACAATGTCGAATAATGATAAATTATATTATGCTAAGGTCATAGCTACCGAACATGGCATTGATAATATGACGCGTAATCTGAAGGTCAGGGCAATCATCAACACCTCAGGCAAAGAACTTGTACCGGGTGCGTTTGCCAATGTAAAACTGAAACTTGGTGAAAATACAAGGGCGCTGATGATACCTACTCAGTCTATTATTCCTGCCGAAGAAGATAACTCTGTCATCATTGCACGCCAAGGCAAAGCTCATTTCGTTAATATTAAGACAGGAATCCGCGAATCGTCTAAAATAGAAGTCACCGAAGGTCTGGAACCGGGCGACACAATCATGACTTCGGGCTTAATGTTCTTGAAAGAGGGATCAAAAATTATCTATTCATCAATTAATAAATAAACAATAATGATTATTTCGGATATTGCTTTAAAAAGGCCTGTAGCGTCAGTTGTTTTAAGCCTTATAATTATATTAATGGGTGTAGTGGGGTTCAACTTCCTTGGGGTAAGATTATATCCGGCGATAGATCCTCCTATCATAACTGTACAGACGTCATATTCGGGAGCAAATTCAGGAATAATCGAATCACAGATTACAGAACCTCTTGAGAAATCTATCAATGGCATAGAAGGAGTAAAGTCAATATCTTCAAGATCCACAATAGGCGCAAGCACCATAACCGTTGAATTTAATCTGGGCACAGACCTCGAAAAAGCGGCCAATGATGTGCGCGACAAGGTGTCTCAGGCTACTAAGACCCTGCCTCAGGATATAGATGCCCAACCTACTGTGACAAAGGCTGATGCGGATGCCGACCCGATCATCATGCTTTCGGTGAAAAGCACTAGAATGAGTCCTATCCAACTGAGTGACTACACCGAAAACATATTACAAGAGAAACTGCAAACCATTCCGGGGGTAAGTTCTGTATCTATTTACGGACAGCAAAGACCCTCCATGCGTCTGTGGTTCAAGCCCGAAAAAATGGCTGCATACGGTATTACGGCTTCTGACATCAATACGGCCCTTTCTAACGAAAATGTAGAAATGCCTGCCGGCAAAATACGTGGAAATGCAACTGAAATGCTCCTCAAGACTCACGGAAGGTTGACAACCGAGGCCGACTTTAATAATCTTATTATCAAGCAAAGTGATAATCAGGTTGTCCGCCTTAGTGACATCGGCGAAGCGTCGATGGGACCTCAGGATGAAGAATCCGGTTCAAAGGTAAATGGCGAAACCGGTGTGATGCTCAACCTGATACCTCTACCGGGTGCAAATGATATTCAAATAGCCAACGAATTCAATAAGCGATTGGCTCAAATTAAAAAGACGATGCCTAAAGGCGTAGAACTGAATGTTGCCCGCGACAAGTCTTTATTTGTAAGGCAGTCGGTAAAAGATGTTGTAGAAACGCTCGTTATATCTATCTTCCTGGTAGTGCTTATCATCTTCTTGTTCTTTAGAAACTGGATAATTGCCTTACGCCCCTTGCTTGATATTCCGGTGTCGCTTATAGGCACCTTCTTTGTGATGTATGTCTTCGGATTCTCTATCAATGTCTTAAGTTTGCTCGGAATAGTGCTGGCTACAGGTCTGGTGGTTGACGATGGCATCGTTGTGACCGAGAATATCTTTAAGCGTATAGAGAAAGGTATGGATAAGTGGAAAGCAGCATTCGAAGGGACACGCGAAATCTTCTTTGCGGTAATTTCTACTTCGATGACATTGGCCATTGTCTTCATACCTGTCATTTTCCTTCAGGGATTTACCGGTCGCCTGTTTCGTGAGTTCGGTATTGTCGTTGCAAGTGCAGTATTGATATCTGCGGTTGTTTCACTGACATTAACCCCTGTGCTGAATGTCTTTTTGGGAGGATCGTCTTCACATCATTCCAAATTCTATGAAGCATCAGAGCCGTTCTTTGTCGGTATGGAGAATAAATACAGGAAAATCCTAAGTTTCTTTATCAAAAATCGATGGATAGCATTTTCCATCCTTGGCATTTGTATTGTTATCATCTTCTCATTGTCGAGAGCGTTGAAGTCCGAATTGGCACCTCTTGAAGACCATAGTTATATAAGGACGTCTATTACAGCTCCCGAAGGTACAGAATATCTCTACAATCAAAAGTTGATAGATAAAGTAGCACAGATCAATATGGATTCTATTCCCGGCGTGAAATATGTACTCGCAAGGTATGCCGTCAACTCTAGTGCCAACGCAGGAAATGTCACTGCCTTTCTTGATGATCCTTCTAACAGAAAAGCATCTCAACAGAAACTTTACGACAAGTTATCGGCGATTTATTCCACTATCCCAGATGGCAGAATCATACCAAGTCAGGAACCCACGATTACAACATCGGCATCCAAGGGACTTCCTGTTCAGTTTGTAATACAAAACCTGGATTTTGATAAATTGCATAAGATATTGCCTAAATTTATGGACGAGGCTCAGAATAGTCCTGTATTCAGCAACGTTGATGTTGACTTGAAATTCAATAAACCTGAAATAAATATCACTGTCGACCGCTTGAAAGCTAATAGTCTGGGCGTAAACGAGAAAGATATTTCCAACACCTTAGACCTCGCGTATAGCGGAGGCAGATATGGCTATTTCTTAATTAATAATAAGCAGTATTACGTGATAGGTCAGGTAGACAGAGAAGATCGTAGCAAACCTGCCGATATAAAATCACTGTATGTACGGTCCAAATCAGGAGAAATGATACAGTTAGACAATCTTGTCAGGGCAGACGAGAATAGCAGTCCACCAATCTTATACCATTATAATCGTTATAAATCGGCTACTATCTCGGCCAATTTAGCAAACGGACGTACCTTGGGAGAAGGAATCAACGAAATGAAAAGAATATCGAGCAAGTTGCTTGACAATTCCTTTAATACCGATTTGGCAGGATCTTCGAGAGACTTTGCCGAGAGCAGTTCCAATATATCATTCGCTCTGATTTTGGCGTTGCTGTTAATCTATTTGATATTATCCGCACAGTTTGAGAGTTTCCGCGATCCATTGATCATCATGCTTACAGTGCCTATGGCTATAGCAGGCGCCATGCTTTCGTTGTGGATATGCGGTCAGACGTTAAACATCTTCTCCGAGATAGGTATGATCATGCTTATTGGTATAGTCACCAAAAACGGAATCCTCATCGTTGAATTTGCCAATCAGAAACGTAAGCAGGGATTAAACAGAAGGGTAGCAGCCTTCGAAGCAGCTTCAGCCAGATTCCGTCCTATCGTCATGACCTCGTTAGCAACCTTCTTCGGTTGTATGCCGATAGCCTTGTCTCTCGGGTCAGGAGCGCAAAGCAGGGCCCCTTTGGGTACTGTCGTCGTAGGCGGATTGCTCTTCTCCTTGATACTTACATTGTTTATAATCCCTGTAACCTATATCGTTTTATCAAGTAAAAATAAGAAATGAAAAAGATTTGGATATTATCATTCATTGCCATACTGTCGGCAAACGTTCAGGCTCAGAAGATGCTGACCTTGGACGAGGCTGTCGACCTGGCCTTAAAAAGTAATTTTGATATATTGGTTGCACGCAATGACGCTGATATTGACAGAGTCAACAACACGAGGGGCAATGCCGGTATGCTACCTACAATCAATATGAATGGCACGGGGACGTATGGCCTTAATAATGTTTATCAGAAACTCTCTACCGGTGTTACAAACAGTTTCTCGTCGCAATCCAGCACGAATTTAGGTGCCAACGTTCAACTTTCATGGACCTTGTACGACGGTGGTAAAATGTTTATCACCAAGAATAAACTTGCTGAAATACAATCGTTGGGCGAACTGCAGTTCCGGTCAAAGGTGATGGAGGTCACCTACAATGTGATAGCTGCATACTATGACATCGTAAGACAGAAACAGGAGCTGAAGTCAATGAATGAGGTCATGAACTATAACAAGCAGAGAGTACTTATAGCAAAGACCGGCTACGCCTCAGGTCAGATAGTTAAGACCGAACTTTTACAGGCGCAAATAGATCTGAATGTAGCTACCGAGAGTGCCATTAATCAGAAATACGCGATAAGCGAAGCCCAAAAAGCCTTGAATAATGTTCTTGCCCAAGATGCTAAGCAAGAGTTTGATGTGGCAGATTCGATACCCGAGTCGAAAGTACCTGATATAAACGAGTTGCTTTTAAGAATAGAGTCATCTAATGCCGATATCCTATCTTATAAGAAACAAATCGATATAGCCAAATTAGCCTTAAAAGAGACTCAAAAGGGATATTATCCTACGTTAAACCTGCAAAGCGGATATTCTTTATCTCAGCTGCATTATTCAGAAGGAACCATGCTTAACAACAATTCGCATGGATTCCAGATAGGCGGAACGCTTTCTGTACCGATATATAATTTTGGAGAGACGAAGAGAAAGGTATCCGTGGCAAAGATGCAATTGCTGTCAGCCCAATACAATTTAGACGATGCCAAGTTACAAGTCAGCATCGAACTTCAGAATGCCTATAAAGACTTTAAGACGCAACAGGATTTGTTGGCCATTGAGAGAGATAACGACCTGTTGGCTAAAGAGAACCTGGAGATCTCTCTTAGTAGATTAAAGTTAGGTCAGACCACATCGCTCGAAGTTCACCAGGCACAAGAGAACTACATGGAGTCGTTAACCCGACTCATTAATTTCCAATATCAATTGAAGATCGAAGAAGCAAAAATAAAACAGTTGATTTCTTCGCTATAGTCTTCAGCAGATTAGAAACAGATTTGATAATAATTGCCTATAAAGAAAGCTCAACCTACTGCCATCTGAATAATTTTTAACCGAAAACGGTAGAATCTAAAATTATTTTTTAACTTTGCACGGCGCATGGTATCGTGTACTATGAAATCATATAACTATTATAAGCATTTAACCTTTAGTGAACATGAAACAATTAATGACAATTATTATCGCCTTTATGTCGGCTATTAGTGCTAAATCAGCCTCAGTGGCAGATATGCCCAGTGATTCAAAACAACTCGCTTACAGCATGAAGGTGGGATGGAATCTCGGGAACTCTCTCGAATCTTATGATGCTTCTTCGGCCGACAGCGAGACGTCATGGGGCAATCCACGTACTACTCAAGCGATGATAGACGCCGTGAAGGCTTCCGGATTCAATGCTATCAGGATTCCCGTAAGATGGTATCCCCATTTCACTTACAATAATGGAACTGTTACGATCGACGCCGCTTGGCTGTCGCGTGTAAAGCAGGTGATAGGTTATTGTCTTAATGATGGCATGTATGTCATTATGAACACCCATCACGAACTGTGGATGGAAAATCATGCCACCTATGCCGATTCTGCATCAGTATTTGCAAAAGAGCGGGCCCTCTGGACTGCCCTTGCCACAGCCTTTGGCGATTATGATGAGCATCTCTTGTTTGCCGGCACTAACGAGGTGCATCTTGATGGCGTATGGACTGAGTGTACCACCGAAAATGCCATTGTGCAGAATAAGTTCAATCAGATATTTATCAATCAGGTTCGCGCCACAGGTGGTAAGAATCAGTATCGCAATCTTGTAGTGCAGACATACGCCTGCAACTTTGCATGGGGGATAGACCATTTCACAGTTCCAAAAGACCCCACACCGTCGCGAATGATCGTAGAGGTTCATGCCTATGAGCCATACGATTATGCCATGAACGAGGCCGAGCCGTATAAATATTGGGGTGCGCCTTATCAGAGTTACGGCATTGAGTCGTGGGCGCAAGAGGCCTATCTGGATGGCATTTTCAATAAGATGAAGACTAATTTTGTAGACAAGGGTTATCCTGTCATAATGGGTGAGTGTGGAGCAATACGCCATACCTCTCCAACATCAGCCATGAACGATTCGAGAGCTTATTTCTTAAAGACATTCATCAGCAAGGCCAAATCTCATGGCGTAGTGCCTTTCTTGTGGGATAACGGTTCTACGGGCACAGGCAAGGAAACTTACGGACTGTTCAACCGCTACAGCAATATGTCGCAGATTGACAATTTCTCTGTCAGCGCCATCATGCAGGGTGCCGAAACAAGTTATCCTTCAGTATCAGGCATAGAAACGATTAAGAATGTAGCTTCTGAGAATTATAATGTATACAACCAGTGTGGCGTTATGGTCAAGAAGAAGGCCAAGGATCTTAATGGATTGCCAAATGGCCTATATATAGTAAACGGAAAGAAATATGTAGTAAAATAGTTTGAGACTTGAGACCGAGACTTTTTTTATCCGAACAAAAAACTCAAGAACTTCATTTGTCGTTATTCGCGACTTGAAGTTCTTGAGTTAATTTTATTGTTCTAGTTCATTCTAAAACGGTCCGTGCCCTGTGCACGAAGTCACCCCGATGGTAGTGGCAATGGCCGTAAGAACCGTAATAAGCAGTCGGAGTATTTGCCCCCATGGTGTTTTTGCTTTCATCATTCGTTTAGTTTTTGTGGTTTATGGTGCTTTTTTATTAGCCCCATCGTTGTTTTGTTTCTTTAGTGGTACATCGTTTGTTCTCTTTCTTAGGAATAGACAGTGTGGATTCAAACCACACCGTCTTTGGTCTACTCAGTGCCTTGCTATTTAGTGCCTCCGCCTGCGCTTGGAGCGCCCTTGGCTTTTGCAGCCTCTTTCTCGCCAATGTTCTCATTGCGAGGAGCCTCCTGTACCTTTGTGCCACTCAACATCGCCTTTTGACGTACACCTGTTGAGTCTTTCTTGGTCTCAGGTTGGAAGTTGATGCGCAATCCCTTCACGTTCTTTGTCACCGAATAGTCATCGATAGTATTGCTTCCAATTCCGCGTATGCCAATCTTGAACGAACCCAGTCCGTCAAGTTTCACACGCATTGAGTTCTGTAACTGAGTGGCCATAGTCTCAACCAACTCGGTGAGTACCGCCTTTATATCCGAAGCCTTGATGGTACAGTTGGCCTGCATTATTTTGGCCAGACCGTCAGTGTCTATTACTCCAACGTGGATGGCGCGAGCGAAATATTGTCCTACAGTGCGGCTTGTTTTTCTTTTGTCTTTGTTTAATTTGTAAAGTACTGGCATAATTTGTTGTGTTTTTTGATTGTGATGAATGAACTTCTTAATGTCGATTTTCGACCCTCAGTTTCTTTCATTCCGTTTTGGGATCTTCATCCCATGTTTGTGTTGTTGTCTTGTCTTTGCTACTGCGCTGTTGTCTTGCGTCGTAGTCTGTCCGTCTTGTGCTGTTGCGTTTTATTCTCCCCTCCGCGAGTTAGGGGAGTACCCCGAAGGGGGGAGGGATACGTACATCAGCATATTCAACATCAGCAAGAGTAATAATAGAAGTTTTATCTTTTTCTTCGTCCCTTGGCAGGATTATCAGGTGCTCTAACAAGTTGCGCCCCATCCAGCAGCATCGTCTCGTGACTACCGTCAGCCGCCAAAGTATATTCAGGCCAGAAAATAATCCTCAGCGATCTCACATTGCGTTTCGGGTCAAAGTCCTCAGGCGACGTAACAGGCTCGTTGGTGATGCTGACCTTGAACGTTCCGAAACCGTCCAACTGCACACGTTGCGAGTCCTGCAACAGCAATTTCATTGTGCAAACCAATTCGGAGATTACTCCGAGCACGTCGCTCTCTTTCAGCGAACAGTTAGCCTGTATCAGTCGTGCAACCTCTCGAGTGCGCCAAGTTCCCGTGTGTTGTGCCAGAGCGTAATATTTGCCCGAGGCCGAAGTGTGTGGCGCGGTGATGCGCTTCATCTTGTAAAGTATTGGCATTATGAAAATTCTTGAATTTTGCTTCGTGTTTGAAGCCTGTGGTTTTCTTCTGCATCAGAAGCGGTTTTCCTCATCGTGAGGCGTGTTTTGTGTTTTCCATGGGTCGGTTTATATTGTCCGACAAAGGCGGTGTCAGCGAGCGTTGAGAAAACTGTCTGCGGCAGTTGATCAGTCTGTCCGACGGCGTCGTCGCCCCTTGTTCTCATTGACGGTTGCAAAGGTACGGCAAATCTGTGAAACCTCAAAACTTTTAGGGCACAAATCCACCTTTCGCCAATTCCACAACTCAATAAACACCCTTGAAATGCCTATAAACACAGGTGTTTCAGAGATACGACAAATTTCATTTTGCAAAATCCTAATAACGACCTAGCCGTATTGGCTTGATTCCAAAACGATAAAAAAGTCTCAGTCTCAAGTCTCAAACATGTCGTTTTGAAATCCCATTAATAATCCTCCAGTAGCTTAATTATAATATATAATATTATTATATATTATAATTATATTATTATTACATATAATATTTTTTTAAAGCAAGAAATTTAAATATAGTTTTTTGAGACTTGAGACCGAGACTTTTTATAAATTTTACCCAAAAATACGAGGAAAATAATTAACGGTATATGTAAAAATAATATCAAATAATTATGCCTTGTAATGCTTGCTTCTGCAATAAAAAAGTCTCAGTCTCAAGTCTCAATATTATCAACTGGCAAAGTCATTTTTAAAAACAGGAGTGAATGGACATGCTCCGAAAAAATAGAAAACACATTGCAGGGTGGGTGGCAATGGTCCGGGATATCTAGTTTCTACTTATTTAATATAACTCTTAAATCTCTAATAAATTCATTTGCTTCGCATTGACGTAGTTGATTATAAGTAGATTCAATGCCATTATGCAAACTAGAGCCAGACAAACGACTATGGATAGTGTTTAGTTTGTCAATTGTTTCAGAATCATTCACAAGGGTCTTCAGTTTACCCCATTGTATCCGACTTTTCTTACAGGAGTACCTAGTCGGGATTTGATTACGAAAAACAACTTCATCAATCAAATGTTCAACTGCCTGGCGTAGATCGTTTGTGATTTCCCCTACATTATCAGAGAAAGGTGGAGTTGTAGAGAAATGTTCAGCTTTATCTAAATAAAACTTTGCGTTTTGCTTCTTATAGGAAACAATTAGTCCTTTATTACCATTAAATTCTTCTGTTTCATAGATGTATATATGCTTTCCTTGTTTCCTACATCCCTGTGCATCATAATTTGGACATATATGGTCCATGCTCTCAAAAGCACTTTGGAATAACAACTCATGATTAAATAATATCACCTGATTATTCAGTTTATAAAGCATTTGAGCAAACGACTTCGCAATCTCATTGTCAAGACTATTAACAGGATCATCCAATATTATTGGATTTAAACCGCTTTGAAGTTCTATTTCTGCGAAAAACATAGCTAGTCCAACGCCTTTTTGCTCGCCCTCACTCAAAATTTGTTGAATATTATTCTCGTTATTACTTAGTACTAATTCAGTAGAATATATTCCATGATGATTACTCGCTTTCTGAACTTTCATCCCCAAGCGTTTCAGCCCAATCTCTTGTAATTTATTCTGAAACGTATTAGCAAGTTTTTCAGTTATAAGTTCATTATGTGCCGTAGTAGAAAGCAAAGAAATTGGACGACTTTTAAAATGTTCTTTTTTATCAGTTATAGTCGAAATCGAGTCTATTTTATTAAACCAATCTCTTATGGCGTCTTTTTGTGCTGCTATTGACTTTGCATCTTCTAATATGGTTATTCTTTCTTTTAAATTCGCTATTTTAGGTTGCAACTTTGAATCCTTTTCTTGACTTTCAGCTATCTTAGTATCAACAGTATTAATTTCTTCGTCTAATTTTTTGTTTATGATTTCAATAGATAGAACAGGTGAATTCATTTCTTTTTTCTCATTCACGCAACCTGTAAGTTCTTTATATAGGTTTTTATTAGCGTCTATTGAATGTAAAACAATCTCTAATAGGCTTTGGCTTTCATTAACAGCAATTGCTCTCAATATTTTTTTTATATTGTCATCCAAATTAATATCTGGTACATATCGTAACAATTTATTATTATAAATTGAAAGAGCTTTTTCTTTGTTTTTCAACTCAGTTTCCGATTTATCAGATAGAAAACTAGTATAACTTTGTACTATTTTCAAAGCCCCGTCATCATACGGTCTATGGCAGTATGGACATTCATCATCATTTCCTGTTATTTTTTTATATTGGTCAGCTGCATTAATGAAGTTACGCCATTCTGGACTTGATGTATTAGACAATGTAGTCAGTATAGCAAATTGTTTAATAGCTTCACTGTGGTTATTCTTTGCTTTTACATAATCTAATAAACAAACGTTCCATTCCGTAATTAAGTCCTTCGCTGATTTAAATTTAGTAATCAGTTCTCTTTTAATATTAGATAGAGCATCCTTTTCAAAATTTAATAACCTTAATGTTGTATCAATATTAAACTTTAAAAGACTTTCCAATTGTGTTTTGCAGTTTTTAAGTTGCGCTTGTTTATCGTCACCAAATGAATATGATGCTTCTATCGCTTTTCTTTGGGATACATCAAAATGTTTATTATTGAATACCCCTTTATTCTGTTCTAGTAATTTGTCAGTGGCGATTCTTGGCAATTCTGTCGTAATTGTATTAATCTTGTAAGAAAGTATGTCCTGAATTTGAATCTCATAGTCAACAATCTTTTGAAAAAGTGATAACCCCAATGGTTCAATTACAGTAGCATCAACATTGCGTTTTGAAATCAGAGAATTAAGATAGTTGGAATCAAAAACCTTGCAGAAAGTTAAGTCTGGTATTGTTTCAATTGATCCACTACATTCTTTCTCTTTAGGTGTATCATCTTTAATATAATTTATTTTTACCAAAATCGGTTCTGAAATATCCTTATAAACATTTGGAAGAATACTTTCCTCAACATCACCACCTGTCATTTTGTTTAATATGCGGAAATAGCTACTTTTACCAGTTCCATTCATACCGTGAATAATAGTGATATTAGGCGAAAAATCTATATTTTGATTGTCCATTAAAGCATTCACTCCAGAAGTATGTTTTAAGGCCGTCAATTTTACAGTACCTATTAATTCATTAGAAAATGATGTAGGAATTCTATAGCTCTGTGCAGAACCACGAACATATGCATCTGCAATCTCTTGTAATTTTTCGTCTGTTACGTTTCCATCTGTCTCTATTGTAGCATATATAAGGCTCTTGAGCCATTCTTCTCTTGAGCCAGCCGCCATATCCATTAGATATTCTTTTGCATTAGTTTTTGCCATTTTATAAATTATATTAAAAAAACACTTCAAGTAATTTATCAAGAACTGGTTGAAATCCATCAAACCATTCATCCTTAAAAGACTGATAATTATTTTCTATGTATGTTTTTATGCGTTCTTCTCCTTTAATTTTATTGTTTATTCTGAATTCTTTACATGTGGAACGTCTACTAAACTCTGAATACATTTTGTCTTTTTCTTTTTCGTAAGACTCTTTAGAGAAGAAATCCTCAATAAGAATGGTGTTATTATTTTTTATATCATCCTTCTCAGAAGGAGAAAAATCTTTTTCGTAGTTTTCTTGATAAAATATAGACATAACTTTTTCATCGTTAATTTTTTTTGTCTTTTTCCAACCATCAAATCCACCACAATCACAATCATATATAAAAACAATTTTTTTAAACTTGTCTTTTTTAGGGATTAAAAGTTCGTGGTACATATTCAGAGCATTTCCGGCGCTTCCACATGGTAAAATAGAAATATTCTTTAATATTTTATATTTCTCATCCTTACGTGAAAATACAGATATAGCTTTCTCTAGGTATTTTTTATCATAAACACCTTCTGCCATAAGAATATATTCAGAATTCAATATAGATACTCCTTCGAAAAGGTTTATCATACCTCCTGATAATTCATGGATTTGTTCTAATACTTTTTTATCTTCTAACTTTCCATTACTCATATAGAATATATTTTGTTCTTTAGTCGTGTCTAAATTTAAAAATATAGGAGAATGGGTCGTAAATATAGTTTGGCCTTTAAAATCGCTTATGATTTCTAAAAGTTCCTTCTTTCTTGAAACATGTACATGTGCATCTGGCTCATCAAGCAAAACTAAAGAATTTTCGTCTGCCAAAATTTTAGTGATACATTCTATTAGAATTATTTTCTTTTCACCTTCACTTAAATTAATTAAACTAATATTCCCTATTTTGATATCAATTCCTGTTATTAATTTGTCAATGCTATTTGTGGTATATTTTTTAGGTTGCGTTAATAAATACAAATACTGAAATATAGCCCTGCTTTTAAGTGGTAGAGGTATTCCATTATGCATAATGTCGTAAGAGTACAATGCTTTCAAATTAACTTCACAAGATTCTTCTTCTTTATTTACAAATCTATTAAACCATCTTATAGCATCATGCTCTTTAAAAGAACTATATTTATTCACATCAACATAAAAAGTTGCAGATACTTCATCTAAATCATTTATCTTTAAAATATTTTTTATATGCTTATTATTCTCGTCTGAAGAAAGCAATGCTATTAGAGCAATTGCCCAACAATATTTGTTAACATATAACATTTTTGGACTAAAAGAGTTCTCGTTGACAGCTTTCTTAAAATACTTCATGTGGTAAATCATGTAAGCTTTATGCCATAATCGCAAATCTTCGCCACTGTAGCAAGCTATAACAGAAGTTGGGTATTGCATATCTTTGTTCTGTATTACAGTACCTTCTTCTTTGGCTTTTCCCTTAGTACGATAATATTTTTTCCCATTTAATTCATATTCGATTTCATACTTAAAGGGTATATGACACTTGTTTAATAGACCATTAAATATTATACTAATAGCTTCGAGCAAGTTACTTTTACCTGAACCATTAAGGCCAATTAATGCAATATAACCGTCCTGACAGGAGAAATCATATTCTCCTGTCAAATTCTTGTACCCATCTTCTATTGTTAATTTTAGTAATCTCATATTATTCAAATATTGATTTTTCAAATTCCGTTAAAGCCTCATTTCTTAGTCGTTCTGCTTCAGCTTTCATGTATTTTATTTTTTCTTTCTCAGTATTTATATGAGCAACAATACTATCTTGAATAGATTTGTCTGGCAAAGGAATAGTTATTTTACATAAATTATCAATACCCAATTCAGTTTGTTTAGTAGCTTGTGCCGATTTTACACCTTCTACCTGTTCTTGTCCTATACTACTATTGAAGAAGTATACAAAATAATGCGGATTTACAGTTTGCTTTAGCCTTAATAGTAGTATATGAGTATCGCATAATAGATCAACCGAATCAGAAGATATATAGCTTGATCGTCCAATCGTTCCTTCTCCTGTAGAATTTATGAGAATGTCACCTTCTTTTGTAAAGAAAGAAGATTCTATATTGGATAACCATTTTTCATCCACCGATTTCATGTATCTTTTATCTATAAAGTCCCATTTGTTACATTTCTGATTTAGAATATATGAAGTTGTTCCTTCTTTATATACAGGGCTCTTACCTCTAAATGCTGATAGTTTAATATCTTTAATTTTGAATATATCGTATGCCGATTTTATTGATTGCGACTTTTTAATTTTATTTATGCCCCATTCGACAATATTTCTGAAACTTACTTTTTGTAAGAACTCTTTTTTTTCATAATAATCTTGAATATTATCCCGTTGAATGTCGAGCACATTAATTAAATATTTCTCTATATTTATTTCGATTTCACTAGCTTGTTTTTTTAATGTAACAGCTTGTTTGATTTTCTCATCATAGATTGAAATTAAGGAGTTCTGCTCTTGTGTTGATGGAAGTGGTATTTGGAGAGTTTTAAGAATATCATAAGATAAATTTTGTCTAACAGATCCAGTAGTATTTTCGCAAATTTGATTATGAAAAAGATTCGTTTTCATTACTAAAAAAAGAAATCTAGGTATTATCTCTTTTTTGCAACTAAATACTACATAAGCAGGACTAATATATTCGTAATGATTGATTTCTTGTCTAATTCCTATAGAACCAACGTTTACACGATATGGATTATAAGCAATCCAATCATATTCCATTCGTTTATATTTTTGTTTTATTTTAGAGCCATTTTCTATATAAGCATCAAAAATTCCAAAATTATTATTTACTCCTAATATTCCATAATTTGTTTGTGGATCACTGATGCTATATTTATTTTTCTGTTCTGTAATAACATTTGATAAATCTATAATTTCAAATGCAGATTTTATTTGAGTTGTGAAATATCTCTTAATATCCCATTTTTGAACGTTTTGGAATCGTAAGAATTTGAGGTATTTGTTATGTGTTTTCGTTTCCATCATTTGTTTTGCTTTGTGTAAAATATTTCGGGTTTACTAGCTATTCCATCAGTTACACGAATACGCATTACATCATCTCCAAAGATTTTATAGGATGTGGAATTTATGGTCTTATTCCATAAATGCTTATTATTACAATATGCAATAAATTCTTTTTCAAGAGGTCTTAGCTCGTTTTTATCTTCAGTATCATTTCCCGTGGCGTCTATTCCTGCATTTTTAACTTCAGCAAAAGGTATTTCATAGTCAAAGCGTTTTTTTACAAGTTGTTTTATTTCCTGTTCTTTAACTACTTCAATTTCTTTTAATTTAGCTTTGGCAGTTTTATTATTTTTAGAAATTATATCTTTTAATTCTTTCGATAATCCCTTTGTCGTTTTCTTAATAGTTTCATATAATCCGTCAATCTCGGATTTATATTTTTCATTTATTTCTTTTGTAGCGTCGTCTTTTATTCTTATAAATTCTTTCTGTTCTTCTTCTGTAAACTTTTTAAAGAAAAGCAAACTTGGTTTTACGGTAGCCCCTGATGCCATGAAGACATCTTGTGGAATAGAAACAATAAGAATAATTTTTGCATGTTGTTCAACAAAATCACGAACTCTCTGGAGATTGCTGTTATTTAAAACTCCTTCTGGCAATACTATCGCCATTCTTCCTCCAGGTTTTAGTAAATTGAGGCAACGCTCAATAAAGAGAACCTCTGTAAGTCCGCATATTTTACCTGTTTCGTATAGACCCAGAATGGATTTTCCGATATTACTATTTACTTGTTTTAGCGCATCTTCGTATGCTAGACCATAACGTTCTTTATATTTTGCAATTTTTTCCTGATCTGTAAAACGGTCGGCTTCAGATACCAATGAGTCTTTTTCTACGCGGCTTCCAAAAGGCGGATTGGTTAATATTACATCGAAACGATTTTCAAAAATACCGTTTACGTTCAGTAAACCGTCATGATGATGTACACCACCATGACCATCGCCGTGCATTATCATATTCATTTTAGCAGTACGCGCCATCCTAGGATTCGCGTCAGTTCCATAAATGCAATTAAATGAAAGTGAACGCAGACGACCTTTATTATTATTTATATTAAGTTCTTCATTTATAACAGTAAAAATTTTTTCAATATTTTCTTCAACTTCAACTTTTTGTTTATTACTTAATTTTTCATAGTCATCATCGAAGAATGTATCCTTTAATATTTTTTTTTGTATCTTAATATCTTCTTCGATATGTTCACGAACATATTCAAATGCTTTAATTAGAAACCCTCCGCTACCGCAACATGGATCACATACAAGTTCACCTTCTTGTGGATCAATAACAGAGACCATAAAATTTACAATAGTACGTGGCGTAAAAAATTGTCCTAGTTCACCCCTGAATGTTGTACCGAGAAATTTTTCGAACGCAAGACCCTTAACATCATCTGATGTTGTTGAAAGGTTATATATCTGTAATTCTTTTACGATTTGTTCAAAACTATTTTCACGAATTTCTATTTTTGCATTATCATCAAAGAGGTGATCATTTGCAAATTGTTGTTTTGTTCTTTCAAAAAGATTCTGATAAAATGGTATTGCATCTGTTATCCCCATTTCCTTATTTAACTTTTCATAGGCTTTCCGATTTTCAATAAAACGTTCTTTTGAAAAAATCTGTCCTTCGTTATTATCTCGTTCATAACGTACCTTTATAAATAAAATTTTACTTATTTCATCAAAAGCTGCTTCAGGTGATAATTTGTCGTTATCCCGGATTATATCATGGCATTTCGAAAGCAATTTTGAGAATTCATCGCGTGTAAAAGATTTAGTTTGGTTTAGAATCTTCTTAATAGCTTTCTCGTCATTCGCATCTTTTGCACTTGGAATATCTGCAATTTCTTTAAGGTCAACAAATGTCTGTGGTATAGTGTCTTCTGTAAGTTTAAATATTCTTGTTTCTTTTTGGTTTGTTGTTACTAAAAATTTAGCATGCATCCAAGATGCATAATTAAAACCTTGAAAATAATCCTCTTGGTGAATCGTAATATACTCTGCTTTACATTCTACAACAATTAAAGCTCTTTTCTTATTTATCTTATCATCAGAAGAGCTCCATATTACGATGTCTGCCCGTGCTGTTCCAGTACCTCTTGAAGAAGCTTCTGTAGTTGTAATTTCTTGGGCCATTTGTTCTAGTGAAAAACCGTAATTATTAACTAATCTACAAATGTAATTTTGTCTAACAAGTTCTTCTGGTTTATCTACTAGCCATTTATCTTTTAAAGGTGCAAAGATTTTCCCATCTTTTTTTTGAATTTCCATATCTTATTGTTGTATTTTTATTATTCCTTGTTTGTCTTATCGTTATAAATCATAAAATAAGTTCAACTTATTATGAAATACTTTTTCTATATTATTCCAATCAAACTAAAGAGTGATTGGTAAGAATATAAATGTATCATGTTTTCATGTCATTAATGATTTTAACTTCAAAGGTACTTTTTTTTTCTTATATGTGCTAATTTTTTAATAAAAAATTATTCTTTAATAAAAAGACTGACACCTTATGGTCCGTCTTTTTTAAAACAATTAATACTCATACATTAATAAACTTTTCAGGAAACGAGCTATTGGCATGTTCCGTATTTCTAACGCTGTGGTTTTTTATGCATCATTTCATCATCTCGTATTTTTTTATTAATTTTGCACTTCGTTTAAAATAAGAAATCGAGAAGGGGCAATAATTGTCCCCTAAATAAGCTATAATTAATACTAAAACAGAATGGGGAATTTTCGGTATAAGAGAATAACAGACGAAGAGGCAAAACGTTTGCAAAGGCAATATTGTGAAGATAATCTGTTTAAACTGCTTATGCCTGTGTTAGAATATTATGGCAAATGCTGCACTGAACTGTCGCCTGTGGAGATATGGACTGAGGCAATGAGATTGACTTGCGAACTGGTGAAGTCGGAACATCCGGAGGTTAAAATAAAAGAGGTTGTAGGGCTGTTGACTAACGAATATCTATCTTTCAGCGATTGTTCTGAGCGTAGTATGGAGGATGCCGAACGCACAGCGTTTCTAGTACTTATCACACTACTGTTTCTGCTTGTTACTAAGATTACGTGGCAAGACGAACAGATGCAGCATGATATAATATTGCGTCTGGCAGAGGCGGTATATTATCATCCTTTGCGTGAAGATTTCATGCTCCTTGTATATGTAGGTGGTGATACAAATAATGCGGAATATCATTACGAAAAGGTGCTGAAACGTACGTCTGTTTTTATGGCTAGCGAGCCTATAGATTCTGAATATGTGAAAGTAACACTAATGCAGGATTTTATTAATTCTATAAAACGACATGGAGACATGGAGACTGCTAAGGAAATAAAAGGTGCTTTGTCTGATTTCAGTAGGGAGAATGGACATCTATATGATTCTGCTCTTGATGATTTGAGTGCTTGGGAGGAAATGAAAAACAATGAACCTAAGGGGTGTAAATTTTTTGTACAAGGTAATACGTCGACAGATGAACTGAAGTCTGCTGATAGAACCAAAAGTATAAGTCTCAAGTCTCAAACAGGTGGACGCAGAAAGGCGCATTTGTTTATGGATGTCAACGGCATAAAGGATCAGAATATAACAACGCATAATGTTGCTGCATTCACAGGCTTTCTGGCGCAACATCATTCTACATCTAGTGTTTTGTTAGAAACAAAGAAGGATAACTATATAGCAAAGGTCTTTGTATCTTTTTATCGCCGTTGGATGAATAACGGATGCGTGGAAAGAACTGTCAACGGCAGTGCCTGTTACAGATTCCTTACAGAGGATTGCGGGCTGCCTTGTGCTACTACCGAGAAAACTTTTAGCAACTGGATCAAACTGAAAATAAAAGATGATGACGCTGATATAATCCTCGATGGCAGCATTGAGAATTATATAAGAGAAAACAATTCTTATGCCTAACTGGTTTTTTAGTTTGACCTAAGAATATTTTTTGATATAACATAACTTGTTTATAATAAGGGTAATACAGATGTATTGCTCTTATTTCTTTATGCCGAATTGAATTCGGCATATTTGGCATAAAAGGCCTATTGAATTATTTTTCTGACTTTTGCACTCGTCAATCAGCAATGATGGTGGCGGGCATGAACCCGGGCTTGACTCGCTGCAGTTGCTGATTGCATTTTAAAACAATAATAAAATGATTACAACAGTAATTGCAAGAATTGCGGGTGCTACTCCCGCAGAGAGTTTTCAGGGACGCGACGGACAGTGTGTTACAAAATGTACGATTATTATCAAAACCATTGAGGCTTATCCGCAGACTTTGGCGCTGACTGCATTTGGCGAACTTGTGCCTTGGGCGCAACAAATAGGGCGCACGGTTGAGGTTGGCGTCGGTATGTCGAGTCGCGAATATGAGGGACGTTGGTTCTCTGAACTGAGGGCTATCGGCATGAAGTATGCGCAGTTGCCTTTGCCTGAGGCAGTGCACTGAATGACTGATGAGGAGATAATAGATAGAGTATAATGTTGTATTTATATTTACATTTACACAAGTAGAATTATCATGATGAAGATATTAGGAAAGAACGAAAAGACAGTGTTCGCGGCTTATTTTACAACCATGGATTTGAACGAACGTGACGTGGTAGTGAACTTTAGATTACCAATGGAATTTGGAATGCTGAGGGCTGCCGACTGGGCTGAAAAAGAGATGCACATGGCTGGTGAATGGTTGGCCGGTAGTTTTGATTGTTACAATATGGCTGAAAGACTACGGTATATGATGCCGCTACACGAGGGTAAACGCAAAGTGTTGCACCGCACTCGTATTGCGGAACTTACACTCGGCGGCGGCTGTTTCCGGATAGAAATGGTGCTGAAAAGGATGGATGACTTTATTTTAATGGCTGATTCTTTGGATAAGGCTGTTGATGAGATGGTGAGTTGGATGAGGATGAATGCTTATTCGGTTAGGCTGCAATAAGAGCTCTACTCTTTAATTACTCTTCCGGTTGTTACTTATCCTCCGTCACTTCGTGATACCTCCCTCATCAAAAGGGAGGAATAGGGGAGACCCGAAGGGGGAGGAATACGTACATCCGTATTACTATTACTGCGGGCAAAAGCCCGATAACGTTCTAAAAAAAATAAACAAATGGACGAGATAAAAATCGAGACTGATAGCATAAGTCTCTGTGGTACGACCACAATAAATAAAGAGGGAATAGTGAAATTTAAGGCTGACGAAACGCAAGCCGACAAACCTAATCTGCCAAAGAAGGTGCAGAGAATGGGACGCATGGAATATCTGATTGACGGCGGACTGACGTTCACCCCTTCGCAGATGCTGAAACAGATGCAGATGGCTCCTATGAGAGAGAAAATACACGACAATGGTATTTTAAGAATAGAAATGACAAGCCGCTCGTTTATCGTACATGTTAAGGTGCCTTTGACGATGGAAGACGTTGAAATAGAAGACGCACTGGATGACGAGATGGATAATGCCGTGGAGGTAATCATGAAGAAAAGAGAGGAGTTGAAATGTTCGATATTGTAAATAAATTTAATGGTAGACCTGTCCTTTGTACGAAAGAAATATTACACAATACCTTGTGTTCGCAAGTGGTGGTAGAGACGTGCAAGGAGATTGACAATCTGGTTAGGACTAAGATAGAAGAGGTAGAGCGGCAGATAGCCGCTACCACCGAACCGGGCGACATCGCGGCTCTCGAAAAGGACGAGAAGGCACTGTGGGAGGAAGTGGCACAGTTGAAGAAACGCTTGCCTGCCTTCTGTTTTCAAGCTCACTATACCGACGGCAAACGGCATAATAAAAGCGCCGAAGAAAGCGGACTATGTATGTTTGATGTGGATGATCTGGAAGATCCAAAGGCTACATACGAAGAGACGGCCGAGAAAATAAAGAGCATTGGTGTGGTGCTTGCTCACATCACTCCATCCACCCGCGGACTGAGATATGTGTTTCGCACACCCAAAGGCATGACTATCGCCCAGGCGCAACTGTGGTTTGCCGGTCAACTGGGCATCGAACAATACGACGGGTGCACCAAAGATCTTGCCAGAATTTCATTTGCAGTGCCTGAGGCGTATGTGCTGATGATAGACGAAGAAGGATTGTTTGCAGAGAACAAAAATCCATCTGCCGAGAACCCAATTGTAAATGAACAAGTGGAAGCTAAGGAACAGAAAAACGATATTGAGCCGAAAAAAAGTCTCAGGTCTCAGGTCTCAACAGAAAAAACAGCAAGCAAGGGTGTAGAATCTGCAAAAGAACTAGTAGACGAACCGAATTTCAAGGGCATACCTTTTAAGTTGATCATTGACAGACTGCTATTGGCACAGGGTGTAGACGGCGAACCTGCTGAGGGTGAGCGTAACACCACACTTTACAATCTGGTGCGTCAACTGCGATATATCTGCGACTTCTCACAATCAAGATTAATGCAGGTAGTGCCAAGATGGGGAATGAGCGAAGAAGAGGTGGCGCAAACGGTACAATCGGCTCTGTCGACTGTGCGCCGCACAGAACTGCCGCCACATCTGGGACAGACGCTACGCCTGCTTACATCACAGCAAATGGAGATGAATGCGGCTACAGCTGATGCTGCGGCAGGTATAGAACAGGCCGACGCAAAAATCATAGTCCCATCATCTGCCAATGATAAGACACCCCCTTTACCAGAGCATCTGCCGCGATTGTTAGACCTGCTTACCAAGAGTTATCCGCAAGAATACCGCGCCGCCATCCTGATGTCTGCTATGCCTATCCTCGGCACTCTGGCCACAAGGGCAAGGGCTAGATATTTTGACGGAGCTGAGCATTCGCTGTCGTTCTTGACCTGCATCGTTGCGCCACAGGCGAGTGGAAAGAGTTGTACACGAAAGTTGGTCGATATGTTGCTCGGACGACTGCAAAAGCAAGACAATGACGAGCGCGAGAAGGAGCGCCGATGGATGGAAGAGAAGAAGGCCCGCAAGAACTCAAAGCAACAGCCTGAAGATCCCCGCGCGAAAATAAGAATAGTGCCTGCCACAATATCCAATGCCATGCTGTTCAAACGATTGGACTGTTCGGACGGTGAGCATCTATTTACTTACGCAGAGGAAATTGATACGCTATCCAAGGGCCGAAAGAGTGGGGCATGGAGTCAGAAAGACGACATAATGCGTCAGGCATTCGACAACTCGATTTGCGGCCAGGACTACATGAGCGATAACTCGTGGAGCGCAATGGTGAAGGTGTTTTACAACACGCTGACGTGCGGTACTCCTGTGGCGGTACACCGATATTACAACGACGTGGAGGGCGGACTGGTGAGCCGTGTGTGCTTCTCGCAACTGCCTGATATGCTCGGCGCTCAGATGCCTATCTTCGGACGTCTGTCGAAAGATGAAGAGGTGGAAGTGGCGCAATGGGCTGAAAAGTTGATGGCTATCGGACTGAATAAAGCCGGAAAAGAATCTGATGCCGCAGGTGAGGCGGACGAATCGGGCAATAGCTCAAACAAACTGCCGACATCTGAACCTGTGGAGTACGACATCCCTCGTGTGAAACAGGCCATATGGGACTGGCTAGAATCTCGCCGTCTGGAATATCTGGAGACACAGGAGAACCCCGCACTCGACATCTTCCGCCGTCGCTCAGCCGTAATCGGGTTCAGAGCAGGACTACTCGCAGTGTTGCTTTCTGACGAAAAAGAGACAGACGAGGCAATAGAATTCGCCACATGGGTGGCAAGTTATGCGCTTGCAGAGCAGTTAGACCTCTTCGGCGAGGAGATGAACCGCCTGATGTTTGATGGAGAATCATTATATTCGGGAAAGGACAAATCGACTTATTTTCAGCCACTGTTGGGTTCACTGCCGGATGAGTTCACTGTAGAGCAACTTGTACTTCTGCGTATGCAGGCCGGCTATAAGAGTCCTGTAAAACAAGTACTTTGGAGATGGAAACAAAATGGACTGATAGAAAAGATCAGTAAAAATAGATTTAAGAAACTACAATGGAAATAACAATTACGAGAATAGCCAAGAAGGCTGATTACACGATAGGGCGGCTGACAATAAACGGCCACAGGATATGCGACACGCTGGAGCCGCACTGCATAAACTGGGCAACAGAGACAAAAATAAAAGGTAAGACGGCAATACCCGAGGGTAGATACAGAATAATGATGAAGATGTCATCAAAATTTGAAAAACAGATGCCATTCTTAATGGATGTACCTCATTTTAAAGGTGTAATGATACATCAGGGCAACACACCCAAGAACACTCAGGGTTGCATCATTGTAGGTTATAACACCATCCGTGGATTAGTGCTGAAGAGTAGGCAGGCCATGGAAAGTATCCAAGATTATCTTGATACTGCCATTGAAACTAAACAGGAAATTTGGTGTGTGATTAAGTAATCAGACATTGCTTGGATAGCGGCTTATAATCAATTAAGTAGACATATTTTTATAAATGTGTCTACTTATTGTTATTTAAGACATTGGTTTTTATAAAAGTATCGGTCTCAAGTCTCAAACTATTAGTTTATACAACGCAAATTAAGACCTAGCGATATTCCTTATTGTTATAAAAATGCCTTTATTGTATTATTAAAATCAAAGTTAAACAGTGGCCATTTTTGTGTATATCATGGTGACGCAATGTTTAAAATCATGTATTATAGCCACCTTACTGTATCAGTTGCATGTGCAAGAATATTACCGATATGTGAGATTTCTATAAATTTGCGAGCTATGACCACATCTTTATGATAATATATTGTAATGCCTTAGAGAATATGGGCATCTTGCATATTAATTTTCAGCTATTGTTAATATCGATTATTTTAATTTTATTATTTTACAGGTTATAAATTTTCTCACTAATTTATTTTTTTGCTAAATCCCAATATCTTTTTTCGAAGAAAAACTTAATCTTTTCTGTTTTATTGGTAGTAATAAAGTCAAATATTTCTCTTTGTCTTGGTAACATTGTTTTATCATTAACTAAAATCATTAAGTCTTGTAATCTACGAGTAGGTTTATTGCTAGATAGTTCACGTATGACATCTATATCTGTATCTATAATTTTGAAAAGGGTTCTTATACTGGTTTGAGACAAATTAGAAATCATCAACTTGTTATATTGTTGCGCATTTGTTGCTATTCCATATGAATTTCCGACAAAGGAAAGAATAATAGCTTTTACATAAGTATATATAGCAGATATAGGTACTTCTTTTCCTAAAGAGGCTAAGTCTTTTGCATATTCTGTTTCATTGTAAAAATTATTCCATCCGTAATGTGCATCTATAAGAAGTTGAGAATGTTTTTTAAATATAATATCTTTAAATGACTCAGGAATATAGTTTATACCATCAACTAATTTAAGAAAAGCTAAGGCTTCATTTGCTGCATCTTTTCCTTTTACATCTCTTAGTGAAGCAAATTTTGCAGCAATGCTACTTCTGACTTCATCAGATACTATTTCCCATAATTTTGGAGCTATTAACTTTATATTATGCTTTAGATTTAGATTACAATCTTGTTTTATAAAATTTGAAAATAGATTGTGAAGTATTGGACCATGTATTTTGGGAGATTGACTTTCAATAATAGCAAAAATATCATCAACATTTTCAAATTTATCAATTGTAAGATTTTCGATTAAATCTTTTATTCGTAGTCCTGGCACTGGTAAATCGAATGTTAAAACATATTTTATGCAGTTTTTTATAAAATTAAATGTCTCTAACTTATCTAAGTTTCCTAATGGATAATGTGCTGTCGAAAATTCATTTCGTAATTCACGGCATTTTTCTAAAAAAAAGTGAGCCTCTGCGGATATTATTCCTAGTCCAAATACACCTGAAATTATTTGATAGTCTTTGATTTCTCTTAGATCGTCTAATGTTTTGAGAGGGCGTCCGTCCCAATTGATTGCAGTTAAAAAATATTCAATTCCATATGCAATTATTTTATTTTGTAAATCAAAAATAGAAAGATTCCAAATATAATTTATTGCGGCATCATTTAGTTCTGCACCAATAGCAATTTTTGCTTTTTCAAGATTTCTATCATCTCTATAATCAGGTCGAATTGAACGTTTAACGTCTTCCCATCCTGTAACAAGATCGGATACGTTGTCTAAGTTTTTGTATCTTGAAGGGAATGCTAATTTTTCCATGTGTATGTATTGTATTTATAGTACATCGAAAATTGAGGAAATTTTCCCAGTTCTTTTATATTCATTCCACATTTGATCAAGTTGCATTTTAGTTGCATTTCTTGTTGCGTTTTTAATACCCCTTGCAGCTGCTGGGTGGATTAAATGTGCTGCGATAGCTGCAGCAAAAATTCCATATTTTATTGCTGCACCTCCTCCATAAATTAATGCATAAACAGCCTTGTCTTTTAATTCATTTCTTTGTTCTGACATAATAACCTCCTTTATAAATGTATTAAATAATATTAAATTAATAACTTTGTAATATGTAAATTTGTAGAATATTGCAAATTTTTATTGTTCTTTTCTAGATTTAAGATTGAAAATAAACATTTTTCTTCTTGGCGTTTTTTGATAAATGTTGTTTAATTTTCAGCAAAAATATAATTTATATTTGAAAATCGCAATAATAAAAACATATTTTTATATTCTTGTAATTAAAATTTACATAATTTTCGGAACTTATTATAAGGTGAAGTTTTATCCACTATTTTGTTGATTCCCATTGCTAGCATTTTGTTTTCGGTTATTAACAAATTATGCCAGTTATTACATTGTCATATTCTGTTATCTCTTTTAACTGCTATTTATTTTACGAAGATACAATATTATTGCTAACAATCAGATTCTTCGTATATTGAAAAACGACAACTGTATGATTGACGTGAATTAATTTAATTCGTCTTCCAAATCAAATATTTCCAATATATTAATAAATAAGTCTAAATATAAAATAAAAATAAAAAAACTTTGAAATAATAAAATAAAATAATAAATTTGCAAGATATTAAGAAATATCTTTATATAAAAATAATGCAATAAGAATGAAAGACATATGCCAATTTTTGTTCAACATTATAAAAAATAAAATATGTCTAATAAAAGAAAGCGTTATAATAATAATGATTAGAATTAATTTAAATATATAAAAATGGCAATACTTATTAGCGTCTTTACTATAATATCCTCTATTGGGTATTATCTCTTCTATGTAATACTTCAAAATAGAATTAATAATTTGTCATACAATGACTTTATGACTAAAACATCGAATGAGCTAATATTATTGTTAGAAGATAATGCTAAAATAAATCAGCCTAAAGTTGCATATAGGGATTACGAAAAGCACCAATCAAATATGACGTCGATTCATTTAATAACTAGTATTTTGGATTCACTTATCACTGAGAAAAAAGTACTTGTCACATCTTACCACTATAGACTTTTATTTCAATCTTATAACTTGACGAGTAATTTTCCTTGTGCTGAAAAATATATTCTTTTAGCTATTGAAAATTCAAAAACGGATAAGTCAAAAGTTGAAAATCTAAATGCACTTGCTGATTTTTATTATAATAGAGGCCGATTTCAGGATGGCGAAATTAAATATAAAGAATCTTTAAACATTTTACCAGATGATTTAGATGATAACACATATACAAACGGATGCACATACGTGTGTTGGTATGTCAGTATGACAAATTTTTCGTCAATTGAAGCTGCAGATATTTATTATAAGAAAGCATTAGAGTGCTTCTTAAGATGTAAAAAATATTACATCAAAAAAACGGGATTGGACTATCTTGAATATAAGAAGAACCAGCTAATAAAATCAAAACAAGAAGTTTAGCTATTTTAGATATACTGGGTTGGTTTTAATTACCAAAATCCCACTAACTTACTATTACTAATAAGTTTAGTGGGCTATTTTTTCATAATGGTACTAATTCAGCCGTTAAAGACAAAATACAAGTACTCCATTTACTAAAATTGTAATGACCATAATATTGTTAATTAAAAGATTAAATATAGAAATACATAAACTACAGCAAATATATATATAAATCTATTATACTCATTTTAAATGTTTTAATTAATCGTAATTAACTATAATTAATCGTCGTTATATGTTGGGCGAAGATTAGAGAGGAAACAGATTATCTGCTTAAGATAGACATTAACTGAAAATTTTACTTTAATATTTATAGTCCTCAAATTATATTAGCTAAAATTTACACTATGAAATGGTATTATAAACATATTTAATAAGCTAAAATAATAGATATATCTTAATTAATTTGTATGTTAAATTTGCAATAATATGATCTTTTAGTAGAGCATCTAATATAGGCAAAACAACTTACATTAAAAATGCTACAGGAAAATTTAAATATGACTTTAGTATAATATAAACCAACTTATAATGGCCATTTTTTTGTTTAATTGAAAAAACGGAAAATATGTATTAATGAATTCTTCATCAGACAATTGGGAAGTATTAATCAATTTGATATTTTTAAAGCAGAACCTGTTATTCCAAAAACAAATCAAATGTTATTATAACATATCTAAGAGATTCAACTAAAGGGATTAGAGAAGAGTTTATAAACAATTTGTCTATTAGCGACTCCAATTTTTAAATTGACATCCCTATAGGAATAGCTCGAACAAGGAATAGAAAATAAAGGAATATTTCGGTTCTGTCGCTGAAATAAACAGGATGTCAGGTGTTTGATGAAGTAATATTACATCGCTTCGATACCCGCTTATAGTCAAATAAGTAGACCTTGTACTATTTTATTCTGCCAAGATATATATTCTGTATTATACACTAGTTAAACTCGTCTGTGGATGTAAAAAACTCTTAGTTTATTTCATTTATTCAAATAAATATATTATCTTTGTAACTGATAATATTTTAATAGTAAATAGTAAAATATGATAGATATTGATAATATATTATCAGTTAATGAAGTGAATGCTGATAAACTTTGTTTGCAAGTTGCTGACAAAGTAAGATTACGTAGACTGGAGATGAACCTTACGCAAACTGGTATGGCTCAGCGCTCAGGCGTGAATATAAATACTTATAGGCGGTTTGAAAAAACAGGAGAAATTGCATTTCTTAATTTGGTAAAGATTGCCTCTGTATTGGGAATGACAGACGATATAAATCGTCTATTCTCTCAAAGAAAATACAATTCAATAGAAGATGTAATAAATTCAAACAAAATAAATAGCAGAAAGCGAGGTAAAAAAAATGAGTAAAGTTAATCAAGTTGAAGTTCATATTGACAAAAAAATGGTTGGGAAAATCGCATTGACTCAAAATCTGCTATGTGCTTTCGAATATGATGGCAAGTGGCTTAAAGATGGTTTCTCTATATCACCATTAGAGTTGCCTTTGGAACGTGGTGTTAAGATAGCGCGTGCTACGCCTTTCGAAGGTGGATTTGGTGTGTTTGACGATAGTCTTCCCGATAGTTGGGGATTGCTAATACTAGATCGCTATCTTCGCCTACACAATATTAATCCTAACGAACTGACCATTCTTGACCGCCTTTCATTAGTAGGAGGAAATGGACGAGGTGCACTTGAATTTATACCTGATAAGAGTGTAGCTCATGATACTAATTCTATGACAATAGAAGATATGGCTAAGGAAATAGGATTGCTACTTGTTAATAATGATTACACGGGAGACAATCTTGATACGCTCTATCGTCAAGGTGGTTCTCCTGGTGGTGCCAGACCAAAAGTTTTTTTAGATTATAATGATTGCGAATGGCTTGTGAAATTTCCGGCACAAGAAGACTCTAAGGACATTGGTAAAAAAGAATATGACTATTCTTTATTGGCAAAAGAATGTGGTATAGACATGCCGGATACGCAGTTGTTTGATCATAAGTATTTTGGAGTAAAACGTTTCGACCGTGATAGCAATGGCAATAAATATCATGTAGCTAGTGCTGCCGGATTGCTTTGTGCTGACTATCGTGTACCGAGTATTGATTACTTGCACTTGATGGCTCTTTGCAGAAGACTGACAAATAGCGAACTTGACTTATGGAAATTATATCGGGTTGCTGTATTTAATTACGTTATTGAAAATAAAGATGACCATGCAAAGAATTTCTCTTTTATAGTTCGTGATGGTTCTTGGCATTTTGCTCCAGCCTATGATCTGCTGCCAAGCTATGGCATGAACGGTTATCACACCACAATATTTAATGACAGCATCATGCCAACTGATGATGATGTTATAGCTGTTGCAGTGAAAAGTGGATTAGACAAGAGGAAAGCTGTTGAAGTATTAAATGAGATAATGAGCAAATGTCATTAATACGATTCTATATTATTGAAATGTTATTACCCAAATTCAAGTGAATAATGCAACCGCTTATTAGATATTCCGGAGTATTGACGATGAACTGGTATCAACCGGAATATCTAATAAACAATGGAACTATCTTTAATATGTTAATTGTCCTAACAATCTTTATATAGTAAACTTTTAAGAAAGTCTATATGAAGGACGATGTATTTTGTAATATTTTTTACTTGCTACATGGCGTTTCTTATTGGCAGTAGCGTGCTTTTTGTATACTTGTGTTGGAGGATCGCATACGCTGCATGGTGCATATCCTTCGGATTTGGCTTCTGAAAGACTCATTGGAATGCAACTACGGCTTAAGTAACGACAACCGTCAGAATGGTATTTTGAACCGGTTTTGGTGACATAAACGGTCTGGGCAATGGCAAAAATAGCCATCGAGAGAAAAATAAATACAAGTAGTGATTTTTTCATGTTGTTTTTGTTATGGTTAAGTTGTTATAGCATAATAACGTAATAAATGTAGTTACTTATATGTAAAGTTCCAAACTTTTTTATAGTTTTCTATATTTGTACAGCATCTGATGTTTTATAAAAAGTCTCGGTCTCAAGTCTCAAACTATTAATTCTGAATTACTACTTTACTTTTTTTGCTGTTGCACGTATCCCTACCGCTTCCCCGTACTCCCCAAAATCGCATAGGGGAGAATAAAATAAGTGAAAGAACTTTTATCAAGGGGCACTTGCGGATCAAATTAGGCACGTGTTTTCTTTATTTGTCTTTCATCTTTTGATTAAACTTGAAGGCAACCGAAAACATAAAGTAGCGGGGTAGACTATTGTACCATGTTTCTGTTCTTCCCTGAGCATTTACTGTATAGCTCTTATTTGACAGCTGATGCAGAATATCAAAGGCTTGAAGTTTAAACAGAATGTTACCTTTAGAGATAGGTTCCGTTAACTGGGCATTCCATATCAGATCGTCGGTGTTCATCTGATTGCTGTTATAGCCTCTGCGACTAAACATGTTGATGTCTGTTGCCAGCGTTAGTTTGATAAGAGGTATCGTATATTGTAAGTTGCCACCATACTGATAATCACAGGCATTGATATTCTCAAAATCCTTACGATCACTGCGTGAGAAACGCCCCGCAAACTTACTCGTTATACCTGCAGAAAAACTTCTTAATCTGTATCCCAACCTTACGTTAAGGCCTGTATTAATGGTATTGACATTACTAATAGCTGATGTTTCTGAATTATAGGCGATGTCAAAATCTGCACTATGGTCATAATTTACATTCGCGTCGACATTCAAACTAAAAAGGCGTTTTCTGTCGAGAGAACGAAAGAAACCTCCTTTGAGAGCTGCATTCCAATTGCCATTCACGTTGTCGCTCATATAGGTGAAAGCTCCCGTGTTGGTATTGTATGTTACTCGCGTACCCCAGGCATTGTGTATATATTTGGCATCTACGCCAACCCAATAACTTAGATCGGTAGAGTCTGGATGAAACGTGGCATTGGCCGAGAGCTTATGTATTATTCTTTTTTTAAGATTCGGATTATTAATGCGCAACGACAGGGGGTTCGTATTATTTGCAAAGGGCATCAGCATATAGAATTTCGGCTCTTCAACGTTCATGCTATAAGAGAAACTACGTTTGTTAGGCCCATATCTGTTGTATGTTATATTAGGTGTAAACGAAAAGTATGAACGGCGGGCTATCGTATCAAGAGAAGATTGCCGGTAATGAATGTGTTCTCTATAGAAATTAAACGGGAAGTTAATGCTGAAAAAACTGTTTTTGGTTCCTGTATCGATACATATCCCGCTCATGTATTTCCTATTTATATCATTATATTGATAACTGTTATTAGAGTCGAATGCCTGTGCCTGTAATATTTCATTAGAAGGCAAGTCGCCAAGTTCGTCGTAGGTGCTGTCTTTCAGCCAGTCTAGGCGATAGTTGGCATTATGTTGCGAACTGAAGGACTGACCATAACCCAAGAAGGGCATTATTTTCCAGTTTCGTGGTAAGGAGTAACTATAGTTTAATGAGGCCTGATATTCATATCCATGATGGTTATTGTCTGTGTAATAGTCGCGAATGTCTTTATTGGTCGGGTTTTCATAAACAGTGTGATTCTTGGAATACAATTCATCGGGCTTATTAGACAAATAATTTCCACTCAAGGACAAACCCAGCATATCTCCCCATGGGAGGTCTTTGTACATACTTAAATGAATTCGTGTATCAATATTATTTATAAGCGATTTTGTATCTCTTGATGTGTGGTTAATCAAATAGTCTCTATAGGTAGAATCTCTGTTCTCTGAATATGATTTGGTTTTGCCATAGTCTAACGAATAGAAACAACTCATTACAAATGGTTTAAATAGCTGAAAGGTATTGTTAAGATTTACATGGAATTCTTTGTTCTTCTCAGTAGAAGAATTGCCTTTGATGATATTGCCATCCGAAGAGAATGTTTCGCTATGAGCGTGGCTGTCTTGATAGCTGTCGCTCCAGTCTACAACACCGTCTAGCTCTTCGCTCAGTGTTTTATTCTTGTCTTCGGTTTGCAAATAAAACCCCGTCTGCCTACTAGTCTTAGTACCTTGAGAGGAATCTGATGGCTTCCAATCGCCATCCTGACCGGGTTCACGATCCTCATTTACATTATTGGCATTGCCAAAGACGGCGATATTAGAATGATCTGTCATGACAAGACTGAAAAGTTGTGATTTCCAGCGGTTATTGGAACCGGCGCCGATTTCTGCATTAGCCAGATGACTGTGCCTGTATTCACGCTTTAAATTCACATCCATAACAAAGTCCTTTTTGGGCCCCATCGTAGTGTATTGCTCGGCTAAATTTTTCTCCTTATGATACACTTTAATATCTTTGACGGTGAAGTAGGGCAGGTTGTCGAGAATTATTTTGTTATTCCCCTTAAAGAAGTCATTTCCATTCAATGTGAGGTAATCCACTTTCTGCCCATTGATATAGATGTCACCATTATCCTTTAGTTGTGCACCGGGTATTTTCCTGACCAGTACATCGAGCATCGAGCCTTCAGGCAGTACGAATGCCGAAGCGTCATATACGAGGGTATCTCCGCGATAGGCAATTTGTATCCTTGTTCCTACCACCTTCACTTCGTCTAGATCAACATTCTTGTATATATCTTTCTTCTTCTTCATAAGATGCTGAGGTACTAGTGTGTAATAACTGCGTCCGCGGGGTTTTATGCTAACACTTTGATAGCAGTCTTCGTATCCTTTTCTAACGCACTTGATGATATACTGATTTTCCTTTTTTGGGACTTTAAACTCATAATTGGAGTATTTTTCGTCGATATCGCATGTTGTTGTGTCTAATATTACCGAGTCTTTGTCAAGTAAAAAGACTTTGGCCTCTAATGGTATGTGAAGGAATGAATCGTAAGCTGAACCGCATAAATCATAAAGATCGGACTTAGGCGGCTTTTTGTCATCTGATCCTTGTGCCATTATTGATAAGAATGATAAAGAGAAAATAATAGTTGCCAAAAAAATCTTATGTTTTTTGATTATCGTACAAAAATTTAAAATAATATCAATTGTTTTTACCGGTTTTCTATTCATTTTTGTTTTAATAGTCATAGTATTTACTATGTAGTAGATTATTATTGAAGTTGTAAAATTACTATAATTTATTAAATTAACATTGTATTTGTAAGGCAAAAAATATTATAATATCCTTAATATGGTGAAATGGCTGTTGTACTGAGTCTTATAAAAGTCTCAGTCTCAAGTCTCAAACTATAAAT
The DNA here is from genome assembly GCF_000585355.1 of Xylanibacter oryzae DSM 17970. Taxonomy (NCBI): domain Bacteria; kingdom Pseudomonadati; phylum Bacteroidota; class Bacteroidia; order Bacteroidales; family Prevotellaceae; genus Xylanibacter; species Xylanibacter oryzae. The sequence continues at coordinate 417,423 of NZ_KK073873.1, forward strand.
TCTGCTTTATTGCTTTTGGTGTTGTACCTATCCCTCCCGGCTTCGGCGTACTCCCCAAAATCGCATAGGGGAGAAAATAAAGGTAATTATTTGTCGTATTCAGGATGTTTTTTAAGCCAATTCTTGGCATAGGGGCATGTCGCTGCAGGTCTTAAACCTTGTTGGATGGCATAGTCGTAAACATACTTCACCAATTGCGAAGCTATTCCTCGATTTTCTAATTGAGAAGGAACATATGTATGAAGAATATCCAACGTTCCTTCTGTCAGTTCATATTCCACATAAGCTGTGTAGCCCTCTATTTCGGTACACGCTTTCTCGTTTTCTGTATCATGTATTATTTTCATGCGGTAAAGATATCTATAAAACTTTGAGTCACAATGCCTTTTATATAAAATATGCAGATTATGTACTACATGTTTATTTCCGCTTTTTGCGAATATAAAGGTATACTGCTGTGAAAATAACGATTGCGGTGATAGCAAAAGCCCAGATATTTGTCACTCTAGACTGAGCTGTTATGGAATAGTTGCCTGAAATTAGACGTTCGCCTGTCAATCGGTAGCTAATGACGTGCTGATCGTTGCCGGCAAGGCTATTTCCAATAATACCTCTTCCTGAATCTGTGATGACACCTGGCATTGACAGTTGATAATCTACAGAGAACTGGGTCAATGTTATATAGTCGGACAGTGTCTTATATGCGTTCTCCTTCAATTTTTCGTTATCCAAAACTGCTGAGAAAGCATCTGAATGGAAGAAATCACTAAATAACTTTTTTGTGTTTTCTTCTTCAATAACCTCTTCTTTTTTGGTCATGAATCTTTGTAAGATAGCATCATGAAGATGGATGAACCCTTGTTTGCTGACAGGGGCTTTATTGACAAGACTGTAGTTGTCGACGATTAATTGGTAGATTGTCTCAAAATAATTAGTTGTTAGCCATTTACTATATTTATCTTTAATGTTACTCATGATATCGTCCTGCTCAATGCCATTCAATCCTTTGGTAAGATTAGGAAAACCTGTGAACCAAAAGCCTATTTCGGCTCCGGTCATAAATTTTTCGAGTGGAACTTTGAAGGATAAATTCTGTCTGTGGTAAGTTTCACGATATGAATAATAGGTATAAAACCATCTGAATGAACGTTTTAGTTCTGTTTGGGGTTTAAGGGTTTTTACGCTATCAAGATTGAAGCATGTATGTTCGCCCATATCTTTTGCTGATCTCCACTTTCCGGATATAAATACGGCAATAGTGTCGCATGCTCTTCTGCTTATATGTGACCGGATAGAGTCGTATGTCTGCCGGCTGAATGGAAATGGATGTCTGGCATTTTGTCCCTTTACAGACCAACTTAACTGCCAGCCTGTTCCGATTCTTACAATATTGTGGATGGTATCAATTTTACCGCTGACCAACTGGGAAGAATCAAGCTGAACCTCAAAAGTACGCTCGCATGATCCGTCTTTATTGATAACAGTACTCATTCTGCATTTCCGGTCTGTACATGATGCAATCAATAGCAGGAATAACAGAAGGAATGAAAGGTTAATATTTGCTTTCATAAATTTTCTTCTTTAAAAGTTCGTAACTACTCTTATCGTAGAGTTTCTTTTGTATATAGTTTATATATAAGTCCCCGTCCTTGATGGGGCGCGTCTTACTTAATGTCTCGTTCTGATAGGCAATTATGCTTGCTCCGTCTGTGGCATAATTTACTGTTATCATCTGAAATGTGAAGATAAAGAGTAGTAATATCGCGGCTGCGATAGAGCAATTCCTTACAGGAACAAACCATCTATTAGGTCGTGATTCTTTCTCTATTTTGCGCATAATGGAATCTGTCATTTTGTTAGGATGGCTAAGCCTAGGGTGCTTATTTTGCAGATCCTTAAATATATTATCAATCAGTTGTTCATTATTTGTCATAACCTAAGCGTGTTAATTGTTTCTTAATTTTCTGCCTTGCAACATATAGATCGCTTTTTATATTGTCTGCACTTAATCCTGTGATCTTCTCGATTTCTTTTGTCTCCATGTTCTCAAGTACACTGAGCGTGAAAACGATCTGTTGTTTTGAACTAAGTTCTGAAACAAGAACTTTAACGATAGCCACCCATTGGTTGTTCATTAGCTGTTGTTCAGGATCAGGCGCAGATACATATGTTAGGAATACAGTCTGGTCTATTGGTAGGGGAGACGTGATTTTCTTATGTTTCAGTCGGTCAAGACAGACTCTGTAAACTATTTTGTAAAGCCATGTTGTAAACTTACCTTTGCTTTCAGAATATCGGTTGATATTTTGCCAAACACTGACAAAAGCCTCTTGAACAGCATCTTCTGCATCTGATTCGGAGCAAAGCAACTTCAGCGCAAGTGAGAATCCCATGTTTTGGTATTCAGATACAAGTAAGCGGAAAGCTTCTGTATCGCCATCTTTACATTTTAGGATAATACTGTTTAGTCTTCTTTGCTCCATCTGTATTCTATGTTACTACATTTAACTATACGACTATAACAAAGAAAAGTCGAAAAAAATAGCTAAATATTAGTCGACATATAAAAGAGTTCTAATTCATTTACTTGAATATTTTAATTTTTTTCAATAATATTACTTACATTCCAATGTCCTGATTTGTCAGAACCGACTCGTTCGATTAGTTTTAGATTTTTCAATTGAGCTAGTGCTCGTCTGATTGTTGCCAAACTCACATTTAGACGTTCGCATAGTTCTGGTCTAGTTATAGTTGGATCTTCTTTCAGTAGTGTTATCAAATCTAACTGCAATAAATTCTGTAATCTTACAGGGTCATTTACAGGGTCATTTACAGGGTCATTTACAGGGTCATTTATATGTTTCTTGTAATTATTGTTCAGCAATTCTGTATAGAACGAGGTCGCTTGTGAACGGAATCTTGGTTCTTTAGCTCTTGAGAAGCCTGGCAATTTAGCTGATTCGTTGCAAATTTTACGCAAACCGCTACCTCGTTTTTCCATAAAGTTCAACTGGGAAAATACGTCTGCTAATATAGGATTACGTCGTTTTGAAGATACATCATCCAAATTCCTATCTTGTATTAACGAGCCGTCGAACATACCTCCGGGAGAATATATAACCAATCTGTCGTCGTAGATATCAATATGGACTTCACTTCCCAATTCTGAATAATCACGATGTATGAACGCATTTACCAGCGCTTCAAACACAGCTCTACTTGAATAATCAGGAGTGTTCAGACGGCGGTTTGATAACTTTATCCAACCTTTGAGATTATGCAAATCTACGAATTGCTCTCCTGCATTTAGTAAAGTCAACAAATTCCCTTGATACTCTCTAGAATCTTTAGCATCATCTTTATGAATGCCACTCCATCTAGTACAATATAGGCTTGAATGCCTAAATGGGCATTGATCAGCGAATAGGACACCGGCATTCGTTAAAAAGCCTTTATCGGTAACTAGAGAGAAAGAACGGAGTAACTTTTCTTTAAATGATAAATTTGTTTGCTTCTCATAAGTTTTTGCCAACTTTTCAAATGTCATGTCCTTTAATGTATATTCTGTAGGTAGTGAATCATATGTGACATTTCTGCTTTTGAGTACTAAACTGCTTAATTGACCTGATGACGCAATAACACTTTCATCGCCAATTCTGATGAAAGCAATGCGGCTACCACTATTAACGAAATAATATGGCGTCATACTTCCTGACGGAATATGAAGTTCCAAAACTGTCTTACCATTTTCTGTCTGAATTGATTTTAATTCAAAGTCAGGTATGGGATCTATAATGTTTTTTATCTTATCACTGATAAATTCCGTATCTGATTTTGCATCTTTCAGTCCAACTACTTCACCATCATCATTTACACCAAAGAATAATGAACCTCCAATTCCGTTGGCAAAAGCGCTTACACTCTTCAACCAACTTTTATATTGTTTACGTTCCAGAAACTCCTTGAAATCACAAGTAGTGTTTTCTCCAATTAGGCGTTTTAATATTTTTTCCATAGAATATCTATATCAGGCAAGAAGCATAAAATTCTTCTTTAACTGCAAAGATACGAAATAGATGTTTTAAAACGTAGAATAAGTTTGAAAAATTCAGAAAATAGTTGTTTGTTTCTTTTGTTATCGTTATATAACATCCACCGATTAAATTATCTATTATTGGCAGTTCCTATTTTCTACCGTAATATTTAACTTGACTATTATAATGCTCTAAATAGTATATCTTTGATATAATTTTATATCGTTATATTTATGTGCATGGTCAAATCTTGAATAAAAAGGCAGAAATTTTGAAATGTGTTAAAAAAGAAATCCTATAAATCAATGATTTATAGGACTTATAAGCTTTAAGGGTGGAAGATGGGACTCGAACCCACGACATTCAGAACCACAATCTGACGCTCTAACCAACTGAACTACATCCACCATGTTGGTTGCTTTTCTTAAGCGAGTGCAAAGGTAAGGGATTTATTTGAAATCTCCAAATAAATCCCTAAAATTTTTGCATATTAGTTTGCTGGCTGTGCAGGAGCTGCAGGAGCTTTTTGCTGTGCTCCGCCTTTCTGTGCAGGTGCAGACTGTTTGTTCTGACTTGCACCGAATCCAGGTAATGTGTTTGGATTTGTAGAACTATCTTCTGTAGCGCTACGCTCAATAACACTCTCTGATGTTGTGGCCTTAGGAGCTACGTAAGCGCATACAATGCTGAATAGAACCATGGCAATGGCAAGACCCCATGTAGATTTTTCGATGAAGTCTGTGGTTTTGCGAACACCACCTATTTGGTTATAAGATGAGAAGTTTGATGCCAAACCTCCGCCTTTAGATTCCTGGATTAATACGATGAACACCATCATTATAGCTGCCAGTACAATCAAAATTACGAATAATGTGTATAATCCCATTTTTGCTGTTATTTATTTTTATTATTTATTATCAATTTCTCAAGAAAACGTATTTGGTCTGCAAAGTAAGCATTTTTTTTTGGATATTCCAAACTTAATTGGCGAATAATTTCCAAAGCTTTAGAATATCGGCCTTGTTTTATATAAATCTTTGCTAATGTCTCTGTAAAATATGTTTCCTCGACATTCTTACTCTCATCGTTGTCGTTATCGGATATCTGTGGCAGGTATTCCGGATTTTCGTTAAGAGTTATCTTACCTGTGTCATTTCTTATGAAATCGTCGATAAGACTTTGGCCCTTCATCTGAGGTGCCTCTTCTTTTGTCTCTTTTTCTGACGGTTCTTCGCTCTCGGATTGTATAAGATATGATACGTAGTCGATGGCTGCATCTGCAGGTGTTGGCTTGCGTTTCGGTTTGTTTCCTTTTTCCTCCTCTTCTTCTTCTTCTTTTGGTATTGAATCGAGGAATGTATCTATAAGAGATATCGTACGACTCTCTTTTTCAGGTTCGCTCTCTGTCTTCACAGTGGGCTGTTGGATGTTTAGTTTGTAGTGAGCAGCCTCTATCAGTTCAAATATTACTTTCCTGTCTGTTATATATAATGCTGCACGGCGTAATTCTTCATCAAAAGATGGGTCGTGAAGCAGATAGAGATTCTGGAGCATAAGCAATCTGGCTGTCTGGAAATAGGGATATAGAGCTAGCGTAGAGCGCAGCTCATAAAGTGAATCCCGGTCCATAAACTCCGGATGATTGATTAGCTCTGTAATTTCCATACGTATATATAAAAGGTGTTTATCAAGAGGGCAGACTTACCAGTTGGCTACCGTCGCGTTGAATATCTGATCTGTAATATCTTTTATCATCTGTGTGACCAGTTCTTCCTGTACAGATGACAGTGACTGTGTGTTCTCATAAGATGATGTGGCCGTAAATTGGCGTTCGAAGTCTTCCTTGTGATTAGCTTTGTTGGTGAAACGTACATTTACTGTCATTGACAATTCTGTCTGTGCAGATTGTCCTGTACTTGATACAGATTTGTTGCGTTGTGAATATTGGGTTATCTCACCGTCTATAATCATGTCACCGTTGCGTTTTACTTGTACAAGGTGAGTGTGGTTGGCAAATACATCCTTCAACTGATTGTTGTATATGTTCTGCATAGGTCCCCACACATAACTTGAACGTATAGGGAAATCGTTGATCTGTATAGTCTTTGTCTTGTTATAGTCTATACTAGCACCGTCAAATTTGTATGATACTTTGCATGATATGAGCAATACTGCTGATAAAATGAGTATTATATATTTTTTAGCCCAATCCATATTGTCTTATTCTTCTGTATAATGTACGGGCTGAAATGCCCAGTTCTTTAGCTGCTTTTTCTCTATTGCCTCCATTGCGTTCCAAAGCTTTCTCAAGCATCTGCTTGCCAAGAGCACTAAGATTAAGGTTCTCGGGTTCGTCGATTTCTTCTACTTCAGCTTCTTCTGCAATAGACTGTTTAGGTTGCTCAGGCTGTATGAATATCGGCTTTTGGGCTAATGCAGATGCCTGCGATTTGGCCGCAAGGTCTGTGCTTGCCTTTATAGTTGCAGCCTCGGCTTGAGAATCACCAAGTTGCTTTTTGAGTATCGTCATATCGCGTCGGAGGTCATTGACGTTACCGCGCAGTTCGAATAGAATCTTATATAATATTTCGCGCTCATTCTCGAAAGAGTGCTCCCCGTCATTCTTGTTTATAGTTGCTAATTGCGTACTATCTGTATCGGTAGGTATAAACTTACCTAATATTTCAGGAGTAATAATACGTTCACGACAGATAACAGAAATCTGTTCGGTAATATTCTTCAACTGTCTCACATTACCGGGCCACTTGTAATGCATGAGCATCTGTTTGGCTTGATCTGTAAGCGCTATCTTGTCCATGCTCAACTTCTGTGCTATTTGCAAGGCAAATAATCTGAAAAGCAATACTATATCCTCTCCACGCTCACGGAGAGGTGGCATCTTGATAGGAATAGTATTAAGACGATAATATAGGTCTTCTCTGAATCGGCCTTCGCTTATGGCTTTTACTAAGTTGACATTGGTAGCAGCTACAATTCGTACATCGGTCTTGCGAATGTCTGTGCCACCAACGCGTAGGTATTCTCCTGTCTCTAATACACGTAGGAGCCTTGCTTGTGTTGGCATAGGTAATTCGCCTACTTCATCCAAAAACAGGGTGCCCTTGTTGGCAACACCGAAGTAACCGTCACTCTCATTTATAGCTCCTGTATACGAACCCTTTTCATGACCGAAAAGCTCTGAGTCAATAGTTCCCTCGGGGATAGAACCACAGTTGATGGCAAAATATTTCTCTCTCTTGCGTGGGCTGTTGTCGTGTATTATTCTTGGCAGAACCTCTTTTCCTACACCGCTTTCACCTATTATTAAAACAGAGAGATCTGTAGGCGCTACCTGTAATGCAACGTCTAAAGCATGGTTCAGTTCGTCGGAATCTCCGACAATAGTGTACCGTTGTTTTACTTTCTGTAGTTCTGTTGTATTCATTTAGCTGACAAAATTACACATTTTATTTGAAAACACTGCAACTTTGACATAATTTTATAGGAAAATGAAGTCGCAGGCCCTTTGTCTATTCTTTTATTTTTATCAGTAATAATCCTATTGCAGTCCATATAAGTTCGCGTAGACGTACAATAAGTGCAACGAATATACCGGCACCTGCTGTAAGTCCTAAACTTGCCGCAGACATCACAAAACCACCTTCTCGACCTCCCAACTGTAAAGGAAGGAAGAACAACATGTTTGCAAACATACTGGTAAAAGCTAGTATAAATACGCAATCAATGAAGTTTACATTGGGCGTTATTACTAGTAGTATGAAAAATATCTCGAAGCTGTTTAAGAAGCGACATAAAAGTTCTAACAAAACTGCTGAAACAAGAGTATTACGACTTTGACTGTGTAATGCTGCTATCTGATGGTCGATCGTATCAAGCTGTTCTTTATGGCTTTCGATATACTTGCGTGCCCATTTCTTTATCAAAGGTAAATGGCGTAGTATACGCATCGCCTTCATTGCTATTCCACCTTTGTATCCTTTTAAGAACAGCCATAAACATAGAATACAGAATGCTGCAATGCATGCCAGCATGATGCCCATGAACAGGTTTACAGGTCGGCAAGCGACGAAAATAATCACTGACAATAGCCAATACCAAAAGTGTGAGAATATGTGTGTCATAGCATACAATATAACTGATGATGACGCACGTTCAGGACCGATCTTTGGAGATAATGCCATTATACGATAAGGCTCACCTCCCATAAGTCCACTTGGGGTTGTATAGTTTAGTGCAAAGCCGCTTATAGTTACTTTGTACAACCACCAGAATTTAATATCTGATTTACCGTTATTACCACTTTTTATTATCAAGTACCATGCTGAGGAGTTTAGCATGTATAGTACTCCCCAGAGAACAATTGCTGCTCCAAACCAATAACCTGCTCTCTTAAGGCCTGCCAATACTTGTGACAGATCTAGCTGCGTCAGCATTAAAAGAAGCAAAACAAGACCGAATACAAAAAATATGTTCTGATATTTCTTTTTCATTGATGATAGTATGAAGTGTGAGTTATTCTTCGCGCTTTTTCTGAATAGCAAAACGCACTTTCTCGCTTTCGTCTCTGTGCTCGTGATAAAGCTTCTTGAGCGGATTGGCTAAAGGCTCATCATATTCGATGCGATTGCGGAATACATCAATCGCCAGATAAACGGCCTGACGGAATGAATTCTCGTCTGCGGTACCTTTTCCTGCAATATCATAAGCTGTACCATGGGCAGGAGAGGTGCGTACTATAGGCAAACCTGCTGTAAAGTTTACGCCATCGTCTTCTGCAATAGTCTTGAAAGGAGCTAATCCCTGATCGTGATACATTGCTAAAACGCCATCAAATTCGTTATATGACTCACTGCCGAAGAATCCATCTGCAGGATAAGGACCGAATGCCTGTATCCCATTTTCTGAAAGTTCTTCTATTGCAGGTTTTATAAATTCCTGTTCTTCATTTCCTATTACGCCTCCATCACCTGCGTGTGGATTTAGTCCCAATACAGCAATGCGTGGATTGGATATGCGAAAATCGCGTTTAAGACTATTATAGAAAATCGTAGCTTTTTCTTCTATTCGTTCTTTTGTTATAGACTTAGCTACTTCGCTTATAGGCAGGTGGGTAGTAACTAGTGCAACACGTAGTTTCTCGTTAAGGAGTATCATCAACGCCTTATTTCCTTCACCTACAGATGTCTCTATATATTCTGTATGTCCTGCGAAATGGAATGCTTCGCTCTGGATGTTGTTTTTGTTTATAGGTGCTGTAACTAGAACATCGAAAAGTCCATTACGGAAGTCTGTCATAGCTCTTTCCAATGCTTTCAGCGCTGCAGAACCTGCTTCCTTGGATGGCTGGCCTATTTCTACTTTTACTTCTTCATCGAATGTGGTAAGAAGATTTAATTTGCCTTCGTGAGCATCTTCTGCTGTATTTATGATAGTGAAATTGACAGGCAAATCCAACATCTTACGATGAAATGTAGCAACCTTAGGTGAACCGTATATAATAGGGGTGCACAACTCGAGCATCGCCGGGTCTGAGAAAGTCTTGAATATTATTTCGTATCCAATACCGTTAGTGTCGCCATGCGTTATTGCTACGCGAATCTTTTTATTTTCTTCCATGCTTATATCTTTATTTAATGTCTTTTGTCTAATTATTACGTGTTTATTAAAACAGTAAAATTACACACTATACTATTTATTATTGTTATTATTATTTTTAGCTGTACTTAAGAGTCCACACGCTGCAAAGATATCTTCACCCCTGCTTGCCCTTATAGTCGTGAATATTCCATGTTTAGTGAGATAATCTCGCATTGATTCCATACGTTTTTCGTCGGACGCATGCAGGCTTACTCCCGGTATCTGATGAAATCGTATAAGGTTTACCCTGCAGTCAAGTCCGCTTAACAGTTTTACTATCTCACGAGCATGTGTGGTGGTATCATTGAAACCTCCAAACATTATATACTCAAAAGAAAGTCTGCGTTGATGAGAAAAATCGTAGTGCCTTAATAGTTGAATAACCTCACTGATAGGAAAGGCCTTTTCTGCAGGCATCATCATTTCCCTCTGCTCATGTATAGGTGAATGCAAACTTATTGCTACATGGCATTCGCTTTCATCAAGAAAACGCTTCAACTTGTTTGTTATTCCAACGCTACTAACCGTGATGCGTTTTGGGCTCCATGCATATCCGTTCTCGTCTGTCAATATTTCTGTAGCTCGTAACACATTGTCAAGGTTATCCATTGGTTCGCCTTGGCCCATGAAGACAATATTAGTAATCTTGTCTTGCTCCGGCAGTGAGTAAATCTGGTTTAGAATATCGCAGGCAGTAAGATTTCCGTCAAACCCTTGTTTTCCTGTCTGGCAAAACTCACAATTCATTTTGCATCCAACCTGCGAAGAGACACACAGTGTAGCTCTGTCTTTTTCAGGTATATATACTGTTTCAACGAAATAACCTGAAGCAGTAGGGAAAAGATACTTTATAGTTCCGTCTTTTGATTTTTGAAATCCCAGATTAGGTAAACAACCTACATTATATTCAGCAGCTAACTTTTCACGGTTAACCTTAGAAATGTTAGTCATCTCATCTATGCTTTTCACATGATTCTGATACAGCCATTCGCATATCTGCAATGCTGTAAATTTTGGCATCCCCAATTCGGTAACAGCTGATTGTAGTTCACCAATAGTTTTTCCGAGAAGATTCTTTTTGCCTTCTTCCATATTATATATAATATTTGGGTACAAAATTAACTAAAAAAATTGTGATAGCAATGATTTTATGTTTTTTTGTTTTGTATTTCACGAGGTTTGTATTAACTTTGCCATCTAGTAATAAATATTAATACTGATGAGTGAATTTATAGATTGTTTTCTGCTATGTGATAATCTGCCGGTTGTAGAAGAACTGGTAAATCAACTTAGAGAAAGCAAAACAATACAACATATCCATCTTCTTGTTTCGGAAGATTTCGCAAAGGAGAACACTGTTCCGGATAATTGCAAATTTATAGTTGCAGACAGCATATCAAGCAGTAACACTATCTTTAACGTAGAGAAAAATACGTATGCAGATTATGTCTTATTATACTTAAAGGCCTCTCCTTTAAGTTTCAGTCCGTATGCTCTGGAACGCTTGTTATGCGTAGCATCTGATTCTAATGCGGCATTAATATATAGTGATCATTTCTCTATTGAGAATGGAAAGCAGGTAAAACATCCTACAATCGATTATCAAAAAGGTAGTATAAGAAATGATTTTGACTTTGGTAGCGTTTTGCTGATAAAATCGTCATTGTTGCATCTGTATGTTCATGAAATAGAAACAAGAGAATATGATTATGCAGGTCTGTATGATTTAAGGTTGTTCTTAAGTCGTAAAGGTGAAATAATGCATATTAATGAGTTCTTGTATACTGAAGAAGAATTGGATACAAGAACCAGTGGTGAGAAACAGTTTGACTATGTGGATCCTGCTAATCTGAATGTGCAGATAGAGATGGAAAAGGCTGCTACTGCTCATCTTAAGGAGATTGGAGCTCTGATAGATACAAATAACTATTTGGAACCTGACTTTAAGGAACAGAGTTTCCCTGTTGAAGCTTCGGTGATAATACCTGTAAGGGATAGGGTGAAAACCATTAAAGATGCAGTAGATAGTGCATTGGGACAGAAAACAGATTTTGGCTTTAATGTAATCGTTGTTGATAATCACTCAACAGATGGAACAACGGCTTTGCTACATGATTACAAAGATAATGACAGGCTAGTTCATATAATTCCTGAAACTTTTGACCTTGGTATTGGCGGATGTTGGAATAGAGCTATAAATGATGATAGATGTGGAAAGTTTGCTGTCCAGTTGGATAGTGATGATCTGTATTCCTCACCAAATACTCTACAGACAATAGTTGATGCATTCCATAAACAGAAAGCAGCAATGATTATCGGTTCATATCGTATGTGCGATTTTGAATTAAATACTTTACCTCCAGGAATGATAGATCATAAGGAATGGACAGAAGAAAATGGTTGTAATAATGCCTTGCGTATTAATGGCCTGGGAGCTCCACGAGCATTCTTTACGCCATTGGCACGACAGATACAGTTTCCTAATACCAGTTATGGAGAGGACTATGCTATGGGGCTGATGTTCTCTCGTTATTATAGGATAGGACGTATATATTCAGAACTCTATCTATGTAGAAGATGGGGTGGAAACAGCGATGCTGCACTTTCTATTGATAAGGTGAATGCGAATAATTTGTATAAAGACCGTTTGCGTACACTTGAAATAAATGCACGCCAGCAAATGATAGCAGGCAAAAAGGATATAATGATGGATAGTCAGTTACATCGTTTCTTTAGTCATCAGTTGGAAAAATGGGATAAGGCACGAAATAATTTCCGTGAACTAAAAAATATAAATATACGTGAACTGAATGCAGGCAACTTTACTTTTACAGTACAGTTCAATCCTGCAAGGATAGTATCAACTGCAGCTAAGATTGATAAGCAGAATATTGGGATGCGTCCGTGTTTTTTGTGTGAGAAAAATAGACCTGCAGAACAGAGGATAAAAGTATTCGATGAAAAATTTGATATACTGGTAAATCCATTCCCTATTCTTCCTGAACACTTTACAATACCTGCACATAAACACCAACCACAAGCAATATTAGCCAACTATGGCGAAATACACAAACTGCTGTCTGTGTATCCTGAGTTTATGGTGTTTTATAACGGACCGAAGTGTGGAGCTTCTGCTCCTGATCATGCGCATTTTCAAGCAGGTACAAATGGCATACTCCCTTTGCAGGCGCAATGGGGCCGACTGAGTCGTAACCTCAATGTTATTCTATCTTTTAATGATGATGAGGATATATCTGTGATAAGTGATTATCCTGTACCGGCAATACTGATACGTAGCAAATCTGCAGAGAGTGATGAAGAGATGTTCACTAGAGTATATAGTGCAATGCCGGTACGTGAAAATGAATATGAACCGATGATGAATATCATCTCTTGGATGGATGGCGACAGACATATGACAGTTGTATTTCCGAGAGAGAAACATCGCCCTGATTGTTATTCGGCAGAAGGCGACAGGCAATATCTGGTTAGTCCAGGAGCTTTGGATATGGCAGGAATGATAATTACACCTCGTCATGAGGACTTTGAGCGTATGACAGCAGAAAGGGCTTCATCTATATTATCAGAGGTCACTGTATCAAAGGATTCGTTCGCCACTATACTGAAAAAAATAAAGGAATGTGGCCGTTTAAGTATAGAAGACAGATTAAGAACGGCATATATTAAAGAACCGCAAGTTAGTGTTGGTATAATCAGTGGACAGAAAATACATTTCTCTCTTAATTCGACTTATTTTGCTAAGGGAGAGACAATAACAGGCGATCAACTTGTGGAACTCTCTGAAGGTGGAATATTGTGGAATGGTAATCAATATCAAGAACTTAAGTTTACTCCTAAATCACCAGAAGCGTCATTCTCAATATATGATGTAACAATCGGGGTTAATTTTCATTGGGAACGTAAAGAAACGCAAATGTTTAATGGTTCACTAAACTTAGTTGTTGAGGCGGACAAAATAACAGCAATAAATGTAATACCTGTAGAGTGTTATCTTACTAGTGTAATTTCAAGTGAGATGAATGCTACATCATCCGTAGAATTGCTTAAGGCACATTCTGTGATAAGTCGCAGTTGGCTACTTGCGCAAATGGAGAAAAGACGTCAGATGAAAAACGGTTCTAACGGATTCTTTTCATTTATTAAGAAAGATGATGAACTGATAAGATGGTATGATAGGGAAGACCATACGATATTTGACGTCTGTGCAGACGATCATTGTCAACGCTACCAAGGTATAACAAAGGCTAACAATAAATCTGTAGTAGAAGCAATATGTGCTACACGAGGTCAAATTTTAATGTATGGTGATGAAATATGCGATGCACGTTTCTCTAAGTGCTGTGGAGGTGTGACAGAGGAATTCCAATATTGTTGGGAGAATATGCCTAAGCCATATCTTTTGGCAATAAGAGATAATAAACAGGGAGCTGATAGTAGTTCTATTACACCTATACCAGACCTTACAGATGAAGCACAGGCTGAAAAATGGATTCGCACAGATGTTCCAGATTCCTTCTGTAATACTCATGATAAAAAAATCCTTTCGGAGATTCTTAATGATTACGATCAGGAAACATCTGATTTTTATCGATGGAAAGTGGAATATACTCAGAAGGAAATAAAAACTCTTATAGAAGATAAAATAAAAGAGGATTTTGGAGATATTCTAGATCTTATACCTATAGAAAGGGGCAAGAGCGGTCGTATCTGTAAATTGAAAATTGTTGGTACAAAGAAAACCTTTGTTATAGGAAAAGAACTGGAGATTCGTCGCACCCTTAGTAACACACATCTATATAGTAGTGCATTCGTAGTGGATAAGACAGATATCTCTGCAGATGGTATACCTGCTAATTTTATTATAAGAGGTGCCGGCTGGGGGCATGGAGTAGGACTCTGCCAGATTGGTGCTGCCGTAATGGGTGCTGAAGGATATAAATATAACGAAATATTGCTGCACTACTATCGTGGAGCTAAAATAAAGAAAATCTATAAATAGTAATGAAAAGACACAGAAATCCTTGGGCATGGGTACCCTCTTTGTATTTTGCAGAAGGTTTGCCTTATGTAGCAGTAATGACAATATCGGTGATATTGTATAAGAGGTTAGGTATGTCAAATGCAGACATAACATTTTATACTTCTTGGTTGTATCTTCCGTGGATGATTAAACCGTTATGGAGTCCATTTATAGATCTTATCAAGACCAAGAGATGGTGGATAATAAGTATGCAGTTGTTGGTGGGCGCAGCTCTAGGCGGTGTGGCTTTTACGATACAAGGACCATTATACTTGCAAGGTACACTATGCTTTTTCTGGTTAATGGCATTCAGCAGTGCTACTCATGACATTGCTGCAGATGGCTTCTATATGCTAGGACTAAATCAGCATCAACAGACTCTATTTGTTGGTATAAGAAGCACTTTTTATCGCATATCTACAATATTCGGTCAAGGAATTCTGGTAATGATAGCCGGTAATATGGAGGTTTGGACACGAAATATAAAATATTCATGGAGTCTTATCTTCTATTTTATGGCAGGACTTTTTATTGCTCTGTGGCTATATCACCATTATATATTACCATACCCTGCAGAAGACAGAGGAGCAAGTAATGTAGGAGCTAAGATACTCTTTAAGGAATTATGGCATTCTGTAAAGTCTTTCTTTGACAAACCACAAGTATTGGTTGGAATCTTGTTCATGGTTTTCTATCGTATGCCGGAAGGGCTTTTGGCAAAAATCTCTGCATTGTTTCTTATAGATGCACCACATAATGGCGGATTGGGACTTTCACCACAGGAGTTTGGCCTTGTTCAGGGAACTGTAGGCGTAATTGGGCTTACTGTAGGTGGTATCTTGGGTGGTATAGTAGCAAGTAAAGACGGACTGAAAAAATGGCTTTGGCCAATGGTTTGTTCAATATCACTCCCTAATGCGGTTTATATATATCTTAGTTATTCGCTTACAAGCAACCTTTGGATAATAAATACATGTATATTTATTGAACAGTTTGGCTATGGATTCGGATTTACGGCTTATATGTTATACCTTATATATTATTGTCAGGGTGAGTTTAAAACATCGCATTATGCATTGTGTACTGCTCTTATGGCTTTCTCTATGTGGCTACCAGGACTATTTTCGGGTATGATACAGGAAGCTGTAGGATATCGTATGTTCTTTATAATTGTTGTTGTGGCATGTGCATTGACATTTATTGTTTCGGCATTGTTGAAGATTGATCCTGAATTTGGAAAGAAAAAGAAATTTGTTGATAGTGGGGATTTCGAAAAAAAGGAAGAATGGTAGGATCTAATAATATTAGGTCCATAATAAACAATAACTATTAAATTAAATATATTTAGAATTTATCTAAAACAACAGGTCGAATTTACAAAAAACGACCTGTTGTTTATAGATTTTAGAAGTTGAATTTTTCAATCTTCATCTTTCCCATTTCTTTTATTTTAGAAACTAGTGTGGTAAAGTGTGATGATTGCTCGTGAGCTAATAATGATTCAGCATCCTCCCATGTCTCGCAAATCATAAGAACGTCATTACGGGTATCACTTTCGAAAATATCGTAAGCGATATTACCCTTGTCATTTAACGAAGCGGTTACTAATTCTTTGGCCGTTTCAATTACTTCAGTACGTTTGGCTGAAGTTGTTTTAATAAAAACATTTAATCTGATCATAATTTATTTTGTTTGAACTGCAAAAATAAACATAATAAACCAGAAACAGACAAAGATTTTAAGTTCTCTGTCTGTTATTTTAAATTATCTGATATTTTAAATTCTAATATTCAAATGGAGTCACTGGATATCCGTTGTTATCATGCATATTGTATTTGATTTAATCGTATAATGTTTATGATTAAAAACTGTATTGATAGTTCTTCCATGCATAGAATACCCTCACATGGATACAGATCTATTATTTTGTATAACCATTTCGTTATCAAAAAGTTACAGTTCTTGTATGGCCTGAAAAACTTGATGCAAACATAACATGATAATATAGATAATTTTCTTCATTTTATTAGAATATTATTGTAATATTAAATCAAAAGATAAAGGAAATGATAGTCCTATGTTTCGGATACTTTGTTGTATATATCAAATAATAAGGCAGACCTGAGAAGTCTGCCTTATATTGTTACTATTTATTAGTAGATGTTGAATCAGGAATAGTTTTAGTACTAGTGGGAGCATATACAGCTGGTGCTTTCTTTGCATGCCAGTCTGACCAGTTGACCGTCTTTGTCAAACTGAATTTATACCCATTCATATATCCTTCGAAGTAATTACTATTAAACCTATAATCTGTTATAGCAACATTTCTGAAATCATTTAAATTGTCGTAATATATATAGATTGTATTGTTTCTTACTTCCCAATTGAAAGTGGAATAATAAGAATTATTCGGATCAACTGGGTCCTGATCATATTCATCACCGCTTCCACTAGTAGCATAATCTCCATAGAATCTTATTTCAGTGTCGTAATAACCAGTATAGGAGTTGTTTCCCTCTATTTGACCTCTCCATATTCCCAATAAAGCATCTGCTTCATCTGCATCTCTATCACATGATGTAAATGTCATAACTGTAATGGTAATAATTATAAGTGATAATAAACTAGAAAATCTTTTCATAATAATAAAATTTTAAACGTTAATTAATTATTCTGCAAAAATACAATAAAAATGATGTCGTTACAAGCGTATTTCCCTAAAATAGCCTAGGGAATTCCCTAAATCACCAATATTGTAAAGAAGTAGGTGTAAAATGTTCTATTTGTCTTTATTTATGTAATATATTGCATGAACTAAATATAAATATTTCAACAAAAAACTAAATAAATGAAAATAGTTTCGTTGTCTGTTAATAATATTTTATATTTGCATTGCTATAAAGAGAAACGTCATAAAAACGATACATGAGCAAATTTAATGAATTACTTAAGGCTTCATTTAAGTCAAACGATACAGAAGAATGGTTGGATATGCATTTTACTAGACCAATAGGTTTGGTATTTGCTCTTATATGGAAACGTTTGGGCGTTCATCCTAATGTAATAACTGTTATTTCTATTTTTTTAGGCATAGCTGCTGGATACATGTTTTATTTCACGGATTTGCAGCATAATATACTAGGTGTTGTATTACTTATGTTCGCTAATTTTTGCGATAGTACAGATGGGCAATTGGCAAGGCTTACAGGACAAAAAACGCTTGTAGGCAGAGTGCTTGATGGATTTTCTGGAGATGTGTGGTTTTTTGCTATATATGTGGCAATCTCACTAAGATTAGAATTTCAGATAATCCCTGGTACAGATATACATTGGGGCATATGGATATGGGTACTTGTATTCCTTTCAGGATTTATGAGCCATTCACCTCAGAGTTCATTAGCAGATTATTACAGACAGATACATCTGTATTTCTTAAAAGGGAAAGAAGGAAGTGAACTCGATAACTATGCTCAGCAACGAGCAATATACGAATCTCTTCCTAAAAAAGGTTCAATATTAGCCCGTATTTTTTATAAGAATTATGCGAACTATTGTAAAAGTCAGGAGAAAAGAACTCCACAATTCCAAAGGTTGAACGCAAAGATTATGCAGGCATATCCTAATCCAGAAGATATTCCTTCTGATATAAAAGAAAAATTTCTTTTAGGTAGCAGGCCTTTGATGATGTATACTAATATACTTACATTTAATATAAGAGCAATATGTATTTATATAACATGTTTGCTAAATTGTCCATGGATATATTTAATTATTGAAATTACTTTGCTAAATATTATATATATATATATGCACAAAAAACATGAGAGTCTTTGCAGAGAACTATTAAAATTAGAATTTTAAGAAATACAATGATAAAAGGATTGATATTCGATTACGGTGGTACACTTGATACTGCCGGATGTCATTGGGGGCAGATGCTATGGCACGCTTACGAGCGCAATAATGTACCTGTGTCTGAACAGAATTTTAGGGATGCTTACGTATACGGTGAACAAACTTTAGGGAATGGCCATATAGTCAAGTCTGATTTCACTTTCCATAAGACTCTTGATGCTAAAATACGTCTAGAGATGGAATGGCTACTTATGAATAATAAATGGGTGGCTGATGAAGATACATTCAGAAATAAGCATGATGTCGTATTAGATGACTTATATAGTAAAGTTGTTGATATAACTAATAAGAATGCTGAGATTCTTAAAGAACTTAATGAACATTATAAAATGGTACTTGTAAGTAATTTTTACGGCAATATCAAAGAGGTCCTTAAAGAATTTCATCTAGATGGATTTTTTAGTAACGTAATAGAGTCGGCTGTCGTTGGAATACGAAAGCCCGATCATCGTATTTTTTCGTTAGGTGTTAACGCCCTCGGTCTTAAACCAGAAGAAACTGTTGTAATAGGTGACAGTTTCTATAAGGATATACAACCGGCTATAAAGGCTGGTTGCCATTCTGTTTGGCTTAAAGGCGAAGGCTGGACTGAAAAAGAATATGATGAAAGTATCCCTGATAGTGTAATATATGATTTAAAGCAATTAAATAATAGCATAAGTCAACTTAACAATATAAAATAAAACAAAAATGAAAGAAACTAGTGTAAAGCCAGCAGAAGGCAAATTAGGTATTATGTGTGTCGGTCTTGGTGCCGTCACTTCTACCTTTATCACAGGAACCTTAATGATCAGAAAAGGTCTGGGAAAGCCAGTTGGCTCAATGACTCAGATGGACAAAATGCGTGTAGGCAGAGGTGCTAACGCGCAGTACAAACATTATGGAGAAATTGTTCCACTTGCTAATCTTGATGATATCGTATTCGGAGCATGGGATATATTCCCGGAGAATGCCTTTGAAAGTGCAATGCATGCTGAGGTTCTTAAAGACCGCGACATTTATCCAGTAAAGGAAGAACTGGAGGCCATCAAACCATTTAAAGCCGTATTTGATCCTGAATATGTAAAGAGACTTAATGGAACTTGGATTAAAAATGGTAAAAACCGTTGGGATCTTATGGAACAGGTTCGTAAGGATATTCGCGAATTCAAAAAAGCAAATAACTGTTCACGTATCGTTGTTATTTGGGCTGCATCGACAGAAATCTATGTACCTCGTAACAAAAAAGTACATGATGATCTTACAGCATTAGAAACTGCTATGAAGTCTGATGACAAAACAGATATAGCACCATCAATGTGTTATGCTTATGCTGCATTGTCAGAAGGTGCACCATTCATTATGGGAGCTCCTAATACATGCGTAGACATACCAGCAATGTGGCAACTAGCAGAGAAAACGAAGATGCCTATTGCCGGTAAAGACTTCAAGACTGGACAGACTCTTATGAAAACAGTTTTAGCTCCTGCATTCCGTACAAGATGTCTTGGAGTAAGTGGCTGGTTCTCAACTAATATTTTAGGAAACCGTGATGGAGAAGTCCTTGATTGTCCTGAAAACTTCAAAACAAAGGAAGTTTCAAAACTTTCTGTAATAAATACGATCCTTAAGGATGACGAGATGCCAGATCTTTATAGTAATATTTTCCATAAAGTGCGTATCAATTATTATCCGCCTCGCAATGACGATAAGGAAGGTTGGGATAATATAGACATATTTGGATGGATGGGCTACCCTATGCAGATTAAGGTAGATTTCCTATGCAAAGACTCTATTCTTGCAGCACCATTGTTGCTAGATCTTACATTGCTTTGTGATCTTGCCGTACGTGCAGGAAAATGGGGCATACAGACATGGTTGTCATTCTTCCTTAAGAGTCCGATGCACGATGATGAAAATTTACCGGTGCACGACTTATTCAAGCAGTACTCTATCTTGAAGAACGCAATCCGCGAAATGGGCGGTTACGAAGCAGATGAAGAAATCGATTAAGACCTTATTTATAATACTCCTGTTATCAGCGCTGGCCACAAAGGTCAGCGCACAGGTAACAGGAGTAATTATTGATGCTGTTACAGGCGACAGCATTCCATATGCCAGCGCATCTTACAAAGGCAATCATATTGCTGTATCAAGCAATGGATCTGGCAGATACTCCGTGGAGCGACACGAAGGATGGTATCTTACATTTAGTGCGGTAGGCTATCAGCCGCAGCGTATATTGATAAACGGAAATACTTCTAATAGTTTGAATGTCAAGTTGAAACCTGACACAAGAAAACTGAGTGAAGTGGTAGTGAAAGCTAAGCGCAAAAGGTACAGCCGTAAAGAGAATCCGGCGGTAGAGCTTATGCGGCGTGTTATAGCCGCTAAGATGCGTACTAATCTAGAAAATCATGACTATTACCAATATAATAAATATCAAAAAATAACACTGGCAGTAAACGATATAACGCCAGCACAACTTGATAGTGGCAAGTTTAAAAATAAAAAATGGCTTGTAAATCAGGTTGAGGTTTGTCCTTATAACAACAAACTTATTTTGCCTATTTCTGTTGATGAGACAGTAACGCAGAATATATTCCGTAAAAATCCGAAAACCGCAAAAACAATAGTAATGGGGCAGAATAGCTCTGGAATTAATCAATTTCTTGAGACTGGAGATATTATTAATGTTACACTAAAGGATGTCTTTACGGATGTTAATATATATGACGATCAAGTGCGTCTGTTGCAATATCCGTTTACTAGTCCTATAGGTAAAAATGCTATAGCTTTCTATAGGTATTATATAGTAGATACTGTTTTTGTTAACAGGGAAAAATGTTATCATCTTGAGTTTCTTCCAAATAATCAGCAGGACTTTGGATTTCGTGGAGAACTTTACATCCTTGCAGATTCTACACTGCATGTGAAAAAATGCAATCTTACTATACCGAAACGTAGTGATGTAAATTTCGTTGAAAATCTTCAGATACAGCAGGAATACACTAAACTTGATGATGGTGAGTGGGTACTTTCAACTGATGATATGCTAGTAGAAATGAAACTGGCCAAATTTCTGAGTAAGGTCGCTGTTATAAGAACGACTCGACTTAGTGATTATGCTTTTGATGCCTTGCCTGATAAAATATTCAAAGGCAAAGCTAAAGAGCGTAAAGAAGCCGATGCTATGATGAAGGATGAGGCTTTCTGGAAACAATATAGAACAGTCTCGCTTACTAAGAGCGAAAGTGATATGGACGCATTTATACATCATATAGAACAGATAAAGGGCTTTAAATATATTCTTTTTGGAGCGAAAGCTCTTGTTGAGAATTTTGTTGAGACTGGGGATGAAAAACACCCTAGTAAAGTTGACATTGGACCAATAAATACAATGGTAACAAAGAACTTTATAGACGGTTGGCGTACGCGTGTAAGTGCTCAAACTACTGCAAATCTAGACAAGCATTTATTCTTTTCCGGATATTATGCTCACGGCTGGGATAGTAATAAAAATTATTATAAAGGCGACGTAACATATTCATTTAATAAGAAAGATTATTTGCCAAGGGAATTTCCTAAGCGTACATTGTCCTTTACATCAACCTATGATGTCTGTTCACCGTCAGATAAGTTTGTGAATACGGATAAAGATAATGTTTTTACTGCGTTCAAGTGGGCTACTGTTGATAAAATGATGTTTTACAATAGTCAGGAGTTAAGTTTTGAGCGTGAGGAAGATTGGGGATTGAAAACTTCTGTTAGTTTGAAAACAGAGAAAGATGAAGCTTGTGGAAGTATGTTTTTTACTCCGCTTTCAGAAATGAATTATAATGATGCGCGTCCTAATCATAGTATTCGTACGACAGAAGCTAGTTTCGAGATACTTTTTGCTCCAGGTCAGACATTCATTAATACGAAACAGCGAAGGCTTCCTATAAATCTTGATGCTCCAGTGTATACAATAAGTCATACTATTGGTTTTAAGGGTATATTAGGAGGTGATTATAGATACAACTTCACAGAGGCTAGTATTTACAAACGTTTCTGGATGAACAGTTGGGGTAAAATAGACTGCCATTTACGCGGTGGAATAGAGTGGAATAAAGTTCCATATCCATTGTTGATAATGCCGGCAGCAAATCTTTCATATATAATAGAAGATGAAACATTCAATCTTATTAATAATATGGAATTTTTAAATGACCGCTATGCTAGTCTTGATGTTTCGTGGGACCTCAACGGTAAGATATTCAACCGCATTCCGTTGCTGAAAAAGCTGAAATGGCGTGAATATCTTGGCGTTAAATGTCTTTGGGGATCGCTGAGCGATAAAAATAATCCAGAACTTGCTCAAAATAAAGGTGAAAACCAATTAATGGCATTCCCTGAAGGTTGTTATGTAATGGATAATAATCGCCCATATGTAGAATTAGTAGCCGGAGTACATAATATATTTAAGATAATGCATGTGGAATATGTACGTAGACTAAATTACCTTAATTTACCTACAGCCCACAAGCAAGGCATACGCTTTATGTTCAGGCTTACATTTTAATCCTTTATTATGCTGATATTTACAGCACTAGTGCCCCTTTGGTCTTGTTCAGTGAAGAATGATACTTTGTCTCCTTCCTGAATAATATCAGGGGCATTGGATATATGGAAAAAATACTTATTGGGACTTTGTGAATCGCGTATAAATCCGAAGCCTTTGTTTGAACTGAAATATTCGACAATTCCAGTCTGTGCTACTATCTCTACCTCTTCTTGTTTCGGAGTAGATACAGCGATCTGTGTGACATCGACCTCTTCTGCTGGTTGATCTACTGGCGATGAATGTAACACGCCATATTCATCGGCGTATGCTATCATATCATTAAATGAACTAGTACCTTGACTTAGTCGCTCTTCTTTGCGTTTCTGTTTGTCAAGGCGTTTTTCGTGTTTTGCTTTTTCTCTGTCTCTTTTGTTTGATGTAATTCTTTTTGCCATTTATATATATTTATAATGTTATGCAGGTATATCTACTTTTTCAATTTTCTTTCCGGTTAGCTTCTGTATACGTCTTATCATTGGAATTTCATCTTCTGAACAGAACGTGAAAGCGCAACCGGTATGACCTGCACGTCCTGTTCGTCCTATACGGTGTACGTAAGTTTCAGGAATATCAGGCAGGTCGTAATTTACTACAACTCCAAGGTCTTGTATATCTATGCCGCGGGCTGCGATATCAGTAGCGATTATAACGTTCTTCTTACCGCTCTTAAAGTCGTTTAGCGCGCGCTGACGAGCGTTTTGTGACTTGTTTCCGTGTATTGCATCACATGATATTTTTTGCTTGTTGAGTCTTTTTGCTATCTTATCAGCTCCATGCTTCGTGCGCGAGAAAATTAGAACGCGTTCTTCTTTTTCTTCATTTAGTAAATTTACAAGGGTATCTATCTTTTTTTCTTTTTCTACATAGCATACACGTTGTTTTATAGTATCTACGACTGATGATTCAGGAGTAACTTCCACCCGTATAGGGCTATGCAGCAATTTCTTTGATATAGTTGCAATTTCAGAAGGCATTGTTGCAGAAAAAAGCATTGTCTGCTTTTTTTGAGGCAACATAGGCAATATGCGACGGATGTCATGTATGAAACCCATATCTAACATGCGGTCTGCTTCGTCAAGAACAAAATGCTGTATACCATTCAGAGTTATCAGACCTTGGCTGATGAGGTCTAGAAGACGACCTGGTGTTGCAGTAAGTATGTCTATGCCTTGGCGTAATTGCTTAACTTGCCCAGCCTGTTTCACTCCACCGAAAACTACAGTATGCTTTAAGTCAGTATATTTGCTGTAGTCTGTAAATGATTCCTCAATCTGTATAGCCAACTCACGTGTAGGAGTAAGAATGAGTGCGCGTATGGGTCTATTACTACCAGTCGACTTAGAAGAAACATTATTCATCAGTTGCATAATAATAGGTATAGCAAATGCTGCCGTTTTTCCTGTACCTGTCTGTGCGATACCAAGAAGATCTTTGCCTATACTGGCAGATGGAATAGCTTGTTGCTGAATAGGGGTAGGGGTCAAATATTCTTTTTCTTCAAGAGCCTTCAATACAGGCTCTGCAATATTTAATTCTTTAAATGTCATTGTTTTAATCTTTTTCTTTTTTGAAATGTATATATATACAATCACTATAATACGCATAATATACGTATAATAGATGTATAAATAATAAACAAAGAATCGATAGTGATTTATCCTTGAGAGGTATAAAATCCGCCGGAGAAGATGCGGTTATGATTGGATGTCAATACTAACTCTGATGTTAATTGTTTGCAAAGGTAGTAATAAAAATTGTAATATACTAATTTTTTTATATTTATATTCATAAATAGTATATTCTGTATCGCCTTAATATTCAATGGAATAAGGTTTCTAAAATAATTTATTTAACCTTATTAATACTAATACAAGACCTCAAATTTGATTGCATATCGTTTATTTTTCATACCTTTGCTGCAAATAATATATATTATGCTCGAAATAATAAATGCTTCGTTAAAATTAGGTGGCAAGGAACTATTTAAAGGACTGACATTTAGCTTAAAAGAAGGTGACGTTGTATGTATAAGAGGTAATTCTGGTTGTGGTAAAACCACACTGCTAAAGGCAATTCTTGGATTTCTACCTTTAGATGAAGGGGTTATCAGTTGTAATGGTGAACCTATAAATGCAGATTCTGCAGAGGTCTTCCGTGGAATGATGACATATATACCCCAAGAGTTAGCTTTGCCAAGTGAAAATGTAGCTGATATGGTAAAATTGCCTTTTACGTTGAAGGCTAATAAGGAACGAAAATATTCTAAGTTAGATTTAATGAAAGAATGGGGCAAATTAAATTTATCGGAAGATTTATATGATAAGAAAGTTTCTCAACTAAGTGGTGGGCAACGCCAGAGGATAATGATCTCTGTAAGTGGAATGCTGGGAAAACTAATTATCTTGGCAGATGAACCAACTTCTGCTCTTGATGCAGAGACATCGACTCTTGTTGCTGATTATTTTCAATGTCTTGCAGCAAAAGGAGCTATAGTTGTAGCTGTCTCGCATGATAATAATTTTGCGAACAGATGCAATATGATTGTTAATATATAAAGAATATAATATGGGAACTATTGATATAACTTATGGGAGTTTGGTAATTGGATTATTACTCTTATTGATACCGCTGTATTTCTTCTACAAATTTGGAGCAAAGTTGGTTAAGTCTACAATAATAGCTGCTGCTAGAATGGTAGTTCAGCTTTTCTTAATAGGACTTTATTTGAAATATTTGTTTGCTTGGAATAGTCCGCTTATAAACCTTTTATGGGTTATGATAATGGTTTTTGTCGCATCAGCTACAGCGACCAAGCGAACTGGATTAAAAAGGAAACTGGTGTTTATTCCATTATGCGTGGGACTTTTTACAACAGCATTGTTCGTTGGACTTTATTTTCTTATATTTGTTGTCCATCTTGAACATCCGTTTGAGGCTCGTTATTTTATCCCGATAATGGGAATACTTATGGGTAATATGTTGGGGGTTAATGTCATGGCATTGAATACATATTATGATGGATTACAACGTGAACGTCAATTATATTATTATTTATTAGGTAACGGAGCTTCACATGTTGAGGCAATCGCACCTTTTGTAAGACAGGCAATGGAAAAAGCGTTCTCTCCATGTATAGCTAATATGGCAGTTATGGGAATCGTTTCACTTCCGGGGACGATGATTGGACAGATTTTAGGAGGATCCGATCCAGATGTTGCTATAAAATATCAAATGCTGATAATAGTGATAACCTTCACTGCGTCTATGTTATCTTTGATGATAACAATTTATTTTGCAAATAAAAATTCGTTTGATAATTATGGAAGACTTTTGGAGGTAAAGAAAAAGTATTGACATAAGTCAACAGCATTGATACAGGTCAAAAAAAGCATAATCTTTTAAAACTATCAGGGAAATGTGGGATAATCTAATTAAGAAAGTATTACCTTTGCATCGTAAATAAAAAGAAAAAGGATAACAGAATGTGAAGATACATTCTACATGAAATTTAATTAATGAATTAGAAAGGTAAAAAGATTATGAAAAAAATGATTAACAAAATGATTGAGAACAAGATGTTTAACAAGTATTGTGTCAACATGTTGAGAATGTATAACTACGGTCGAATTAATATACCGGCATAAGTTTTTAAATAAGAATAAAAGGACTGAGTTATAGGTGAAAACCTATAACTCAGTTTTCTTTTATATTCACCACAATGCGTCTTAATAAAAACCAGTATTTGCATTATGATAAGGTGACTCTTCTTCAATGTAGTTAAAGGAGAGTCTTTTTATTTTGCTTGCATATCTTTCAACTTTGTAGTAATCTCTTTACTTTATGTCTTGTTTTGCACGCATTTTTATCAGATCTTCATTCCATTAGGGGCACGCTCAAATCTTCGAAGGTGAATATAAATATGCTGTTTTTTATAAATAAATGTCACAAAGCCACTAGTTCTTTGTTTATAGGGCTTTCAGGCACTTAGTAATACAGTTTACGCATATATAATTTATGATTCGATTTGGTGGTTCTTCTTCAATTTAGTTGAAAAAGGATCTTTTCCTGAAAAACTTTTATTAGTTATGTGTTTACTGTACGGTTATAGGCTGTTTTAGAAAAATAAAAGTCAGTACCTTGCTATTTATGCCTCCAGTTGTGCTAGGAGCGCTCTTGGCCTTTGTAGCCTCCTTCTCTTCGATGTTCTCATTGCGAACCTTCATACCGCCCAACATCGCTCTTTGGCGTAAACCTGTGGCATCCTTTTTGGTCTCAGGTTGGAAGTTGGTGTGCAGATCCCTCACGTTTTTAGCCACCGAATATTCGTCGATAGTCTTGCTTCCAATTCCGCGTATGCCAATCTTGAACGAACCCAGTCCGTCGAGTTTTACACGTATAGAGTTCTGCAACTGAGTTGCTATCGTCTCGCCTAACTCTGTTAGTACCGCCTTGATATCGGTAGCCTTGATGGTACAGTTGGCCTGCATTATCTTGGCCAAGCCATCCGCATCAATTACTCCTACGTGTACGGCACGGGCGAAGTATAATCCTGCAGTGCGGCTGTTTTTCTTTTGTCTTTGTTTAATTTGTAAAGTACTGGCATAATTTGTTGTGTTTTTTGATTGTGATGAATGAAGTTCTTGCTGTAGGCTATTCTTGAACGTTCCGAAACCGTCCAACTGCACACGTTGCGAGTCCTGCAACAGCAATTTCATTGTGCAAACCAATTTGGAGAACACTCCGAGCACGTCGCTCTCTTTCAGCGAACAGTTAGCCTGTATCAGTCGTGCAACCTCTCGAGTGCGCCAAGTTCCCGTATGTTGTGTCAGAGCGTAATATTTGCCCGAGGCCGAAGTGTGTGGCGCGGTGATGCACTTCATCTTGTAAAGTATTGGCATTATGAAAATTCTTGAATTTTTCTTCGTGTTTGAAGCCTGTGGTTTTCTTCTGTATCAGAAGCGGTTTTCCTCATAGTGAGGCGTGTTTTGTGTTTTCCATGGGTCGGTTTATATTGTCCGACAAAGGCGGTGTCAGCGAGTGTTGAGAAAACTGTCTGCGGCAGTTGATCAGTCTGTCCGACGGCGTCGTCGCCCCTTGTTCTCATTGACGGTTGCAAAGGTACGGCAAATCTGTGAAAACTCAAAACTTTTAGGGTACAAATCCACCTTTCGCCAATTCTACAACTCAAAAAACACCCTTGAAACGCCTATAAACAAAGGGGCTTTAGCGATACGACAAATTTCATTTTCGGCAAACCTTAGCAGAACCCAACAATGATGGCATCAAAAAATAACGGTTACAAAAGTTACAAGTTACAAAAGTTATTTTTGATTTTCCACTGCAAAAGAAATCCAAAAACGTAATTAAAATATTCTAATTATAATATATAATAATATATATTATATATTATAATTAGGCTTCAGGAGGCTTAATAAAGGCAGATGTAAAAGTAACAAATGTAACTTGTAACTTTTGTAACCTTTTTAACTTTTTAGTGATTGTATATATTGAAAATATATTTACAAATATAATTCTGTGTTTGTTGACTTTATGTAAAATTATTTTATACTTTATGCTCGTGGTTACATGTGTGATTTTCCGATTATTTATGCAGATATATAGAAATGGTTACAAAAGTTACAAGTTACAAAAGTAAAAACGACACTATGTCTTTTCCTGATTTCAGTGGTTCTTCTTTAATTTAGTTGAAAGAAAAGAATTTAATATATTTATGGCCAGTCACTGACTGACTTTATCTGTTGCAGGTTTGTGGCTTTATCAGTTTGAGTTGGCTGTTTTTCAACTAAATTGAAGAAGAACCTAAAAGGTTGTCTGTCTTTCCAGGTTTAAAACTTTCTTTATTCTTATTTTGACTGCAAAAATTATATTGTAGAGTCAATAATAAAAGATAAAAAGCTAATAAAATTTAATTAAACAAGGTAAAGCTTGTAAATCTGATAAAAAATAGTTATTTTTGCAGTTCAATTTAAATTTTAAATGCTGTAAAGCATGAAAATAAAAGATGTGCTTAGCGCCCTTGAACGTTTCGCGCCTCTGCCTCTGCAAGAAGACTTCGATAATGCCGGCTTGCAATTAGGATTAACAGAGACGGAATTATCAGGGGCTTTATTGTGTTTGGACGTGACAGAAAAAATAGTTGACGAGGCAATATCAAAGGGATGTAATCTGATAGTGTCTCACCATCCATTGTTGTTTCATCCGCTGAAAAAAATATCAGATGCTGATTATGTACAACGTATTGTAATCAAAGCTATTCAGAATAGTATTGCTGTAATCTCAATGCATACTAATATGGATAATGCAAAGGGGGGTGTAAACTTCAAGATAGCTGAGAAAATGAACCTACGCAATGTCCACTTTTTCTGTCATAAAATTGTTGATGGAGTAGAATGTGGAAGCGGTGTAATAGGCGAATTCGAAGAGCCTAAGGCAGCTGATGACTTTATAATAGACCTAAAGAAGGCTTTTGATGTGGAATGTGTTCAGTGCAATCAATTATTGCGTAGAGAGATTAAGAGCGTAGCTATATGTGGCGGTGCGGGATCTTTTTTGATAAATGATGCAATAGCTGAAGGTGCGGATGCGTTCATTACCGGTGAAATGCACTATCATGAATATTTTGGTAATGATCAAAAAATTCAGATAGCAGTAATAGGTCATTATCAGAGTGAACAATATACCAATGAAATTTTTAAATCAATAATACAGGATGCGTGCAAGAATTTACCAATATTTATGGCAGAAACAAACACAAATCCTATAATTTACTTATAAATATTATGGCAAAAAAAGATCCTACAGATTTGTCAGTTGAGGAAAAACTGAAAACTCTTTATCAGTTGCAGACCACTCTGTCTTCTATTGATGACAAGAGAGCATTGAGAGGCGAATTACCTCTTGAAGTACAAGACTTGGAAGATGAAATTGCCGGTTTGGCAACACGTATCGAAAAAATGGAAAAAGAAGTCTCTGAATTCACAAATGCTGTATCAAAGAACAAGGCTGATATTACAGAAGCTCAGGCTAGTGTGGAAAAATATCAGAAGCAGTTGGATGATGTAAAAAACAACCGCGAATATGATACCTTGAGCAAGGAAATAGAATTCCAAACATTGGAAATTCAGCTTTGCGAAAAAAAGATAAGAGAGGCTAATTCTAAGGTTGAAGAAAAAAATGCTGAATTAGCAAACAATATTCAACTTATTGACGAGAGGAAAAAAGATCTTGAACAGAAGAAAGCTGAACTTGATGAAATTATGGAAGAAACACGTACAGAAGAAGAGGTCTTAAAACAGAAAGCAAAAGAACTTGAAGTTAAAATAGAACCACGTCTTCTTACATCATTCAAACGTATACGTAAAAATGCGCGTAATGGTCTTGGTGTAGTATATGTACAGCGTGATGCCTGTGGAGGTTGTTTTAATAAAATACCACCACAACGTCAGTTGGATATTAAAATGCATAAAAAAATCATCGTTTGTGAATATTGTGGTCGTATAATGATTGATCCTGATTTAGCAGGAGTAAAGACTGAAAAAACGGTAGAAGATAAACCAAAGCGTAAGGTTTCTCGTATTGCTCGCAAAAAGAAAACAGACGATAGTCCTAGTGTTAATGATATGTAGAATTAATTTTCTGTAATAAAATTGTAATCCTTCGGTATGAAAATTTTGAATAATAATTTTATACCGAAGGATTTTTTTTGTAAAATTGTCAAAGATTATCGTAGTCTGGTATATCACTCAAAAATAAATATTTTTGATTATTATAATCCATTTTGCAGCAGTAATGCTGAATGCCATTGCTTACTATAAGATAGTCTACTTTAAGCATCATGTTGTATATCGAAATCTGATTAAAGACTTTTTGTGTCAGAACAATATTGGGTGATTTATATTCAATAATCATTCGAGGATGCAGATTTTTGGAATACAAGACACTGTCACAGCGCAACTTCTTATTTCCTATTTTTAATTCAATTTCATTTGCTAGCAATGCCTGTGGATATTTTTTGTGCTCAATAATATAATGTATAAAATGCTGTCTTACCCATTCTTCAGGAGTTAGAGATACGTATTTGTTTCGAAGAATATCAAAAATAGATATTTTTCCACTCTTCTCAATTGTTTTTATATCGTATTGTGGTAGGTTTAATCGATACATTTTATTAAATTTGCAATCTGTAAGCTTGTTGAATTGCGAACAAAGTTACAAAAAAGATGCAAAGAACTTGCATTACGTAGCAAAAATAACATAAAAGAATATGCCAGAAACATTAAAGGTAACGTATGATAGCGTTATCCGTGACCTAAAATCAGGTAAATATATGCCCATATATTTGTTAATGGGTGATGAGTCGTTTTATATAGATAAAATATCAGATTTTATTGCAGATAAAATTCTTAGTCCGGAAGAGAGAGATTTTAATCAGGCCTTAATATTTGGGTCGGATGTAAATGCTGATGATATTGTTAATTTAGCAAAGCAATATCCGGTAATGGCTGAACATAGAGTTGTTATTGTCAAGGAAGCACAAAATCTTAGAAACTGGGATGCTCTCGAAAAATATGTCGGAGGTAAAATGATGCCAACTTCTATTTTGGTACTTTGCTACAAAAATGGTTCAATTGATAAAAGGAAAAAGCTTCCAGGATTGATAAGCAAAAATGGGGTGTTGTTAGAAAGCAATAAAATTAAAGATTGGCAGTTACCTGCGTTTATAGAAAACTATCTCAAGAAGAACCAAGTCGGCATAGATCCAAAATCAGTTCAGATGATTTCAGACTCGATAGGTTCCGACTTGAGTAGATTAGTAAGTGAGCTGGAAAAACTTATGATCTCTCTTCCAGAAAATGACAAGCGTGTTAATCCTGAAATGGTTGAAAAGCAAATAGGAGTGAGTAAAGACTTCAATGCTTTCGAACTCCGAGATTCTATTGTAAATAAGAATATTTATAAGGCAAATCAGATAATGAAATATTTTGACGAAAATCCTAAGGCAGGTTCTATCTTCGCATTCTTACCTATGATCTTCAAGTACTTTCAAAATCTTATGATAGCATATTATTCTCCTCGTAAAGATCCTGATAGTCTTGCTTCATATCTTGAATTAAGAGGTAAGTGGGCTACAAAAGATTACATCACAGGTATGAGAAATTTCTCAGGAGTAAAAGTGATGCAGATAATTTCTAAAATAAGAGAAATAGATGCTAAAAGTAAAGGACTAGATAATCCTAATACACCAGTTGGGGAACTTATGCAAGAACTTCTTTTCTTTATTTTGCACTAATAATAGGCTTTTTTGCTTATTTTTATTCTAGATTTAGTGTTCTTCGGAACACTTTTTTTATGCCGTAAACCCTATATAAATAGGCTTTTAAGGCTATTTTAAACCCTTCAAAACTTTAAAATTTGCTCCGCTTTCGTACGTCGTAAGGAATAATCGAATTCTGTCTATTTTTAGGTTCTACGTACCTATATGATTTACGATTAGCGTTCTTTAATATTTAACTTTGTATATTTGTGTTTACAATATACAAACAAGAAACAGCTATGTTTACATATCACAAACGCAAATCAACAATCTTAAATGTAAATAATGAAATATTAATTTTGATATTGAAATGCAAAACACCAAACATTACAAATACAAATTTATAAATATCCATTAATATTTTATAAATGTAATATACTAAAAACCAGTCACTTATAGCATCTAGTTAATCATAAAGGCTCAAAATCACGTCATAAACGAACCGATATATGCATGAAGGCGATATTTATCAATACAGATATGTAAATAACTGATTTATAACCACATTTTTATATAAATCCCTTATATAAAGGCTTTGTCAATATTTAGACATCTAAATTTACATTTGTGTTTATAAATTAAAATTAAGACGTTTATATTCTTTACATTTACAAATATAAAATCATAAATCAAACCTTTAGATATATAAATATACGCTACAAATGTTGTTTATATCGATTTTTTACTTTACCTTTGTAAAATCAAAAATAATCGGCGCTAAAGCGCCTTCTTACGAACTAATTAGTATGAAAGAGAGAATAAAACAACTAATGGAGTCCTTACATATGACTCAAATGAATTTTGCACAATTCATAGGAATGTCTCCTGCATCACTTAGCAGCATATTCAACGATCGTACAAAACCAACACTTAATACCGTAGAAGCTATAAAAAATAAAATTCCACGTATTAATACAGAATGGTTAATATTTGGTACAGGCAGTATGTATGTGGAAGATAATCAGGAACAGAATGTTGCTGTTGATACTTCGCATTCAGAAGTTGAACCCGTACTTGATTTCGGTTCAGAAGCATCTGTACAATCAACAACAACCTCCGACCCTATTATTCCTCATCAATTTCAAAATCATCACCAAGAGATAGTAAGAAGTGAAATCAAATATATTGACAAACCACAACGTAAAATAACAGAGATAAGAGTCTATTTTGATGACTTGACCTATGAGACTTTTGAACCTAAAAAATAAGATTATTCTTGTTTTTGTTTTGTAGTCTCTCGAATTACAGTATCTTTGCACCTTGTAAATATACCGTAATGAAAAAATATATATTAGATTTAAAAGTCAATTCCGTTGAGCAAATTCATGAGAAGTATGTTTTGATTAAACTTACTGATGATGAAGAATTGCCTGATATGATTCCTGGTCAATTTGTAGAAGTCCGTGTTGACGATTCGCCGACCACATTTTTACGCAGACCTATATCTATTAATTTTTTAGATCGTGCTAATAATGAACTGTGGCTTCTTGTTGCTGTTATTGGTGATGGTACAAAAAGATTATCACATCTGAAAGCAGGAGATAGACTTAATTGTGTACTGCCATTAGGTAATGGATTTACGATCCCTGATTCAAAAGATGAAGAATTACTTCTTGTAGGCGGAGGCGTTGGTGTTGCACCTCTTTTATATTACGGGAATGAATTAAAGCGTATAGGATGCAAGCCAAATTTCTTATTAGGTGCCAGAAGCGGAAAAGATTTGTTGGAAATGGATCTTTTTGAGAGTCTTGGTAATGTATATATTACAACAGAGGATGGAACAAGAGGAGAAAAAGGTTTTGTAACTGACCATTCAATACTTGGAAATGTTAATTTCAAAATGTTGGCAACTTGTGGCCCGAAGCCTATGATGATGGCTGTAGCCAAATATGCCGCAATGCATAATATTGAGTGTGAGGTATCATTAGAAAATAAAATGGCCTGTGGTGTAGGTGCATGTCTATGTTGTGTAGAGAAGACAACAGACGGCAATATATGTGTTTGTAAAGAAGGTCCGGTGTTAAATATTAAGAAACTATCATGGCAGCTCTAAATGTAAAAATAAATAATTTAAGTCTTAAGAATCCAGTAATGACAGCTTCGGGCACATTTGGATATGGATTAGAATACGCAGACTTTATTCCTCTAGAAGGTTTGGGAGGTATAATAGTAAAAGGAACGACTCTACATGATCGCCAAGGCAATGACTATCCACGAATGGTTGAGACTCCTCAAGGTATGCTTAATTGCGTAGGACTACAGAATAAAGGTGTAGACTATTTCTGTGATAATATTTATCCAGAGATTAAGGACATTAATACTAATATGATTGTAAATGTCAGCGGTTCATCTCCTGATGATTACGCTGAATGCGCTAGTCGGATAGATAATTTGGATAATATACCGGCTATAGAACTTAATATCTCATGTCCTAATGTTAAACAAGGAGGAATGGCTTTTGGGGTGACTTGTGCAGGCGCTGCGAGTGTTGTCAAGGCTGTGCGTCAAAGGTATAATAAGACGATGATTGTTAAACTCTCTCCTAATGTTACTGATATTGCTGAAATAGCTAAGGCTTGTGAAGCTGAAGGTGCTGATAGTGTGTCTTTGATAAATACAATTATGGGTATGGCTATAGATATTGAGAAGCGCAAGCCTATGCTTAGTATAAAAACAGGTGGTTTAAGCGGTCCGGCAGTTAAACCAGTCGCTCTAAGGATGGTTTGGCAAGTTGCCAAAGCTGTTAAAATTCCAGTTGTAGGCCTTGGAGGTATTAGCAATTCGAGTGATGCTATAGAATTTCTGATGGCAGGTGCAACGGCTATACAAGTAGGTACTGCTAATTTTATTGATCCTGCTATTACCATAAAGATACGTG
Organism: Xylanibacter oryzae DSM 17970; assembly: GCF_000585355.1. Taxonomy (NCBI): domain Bacteria; kingdom Pseudomonadati; phylum Bacteroidota; class Bacteroidia; order Bacteroidales; family Prevotellaceae; genus Xylanibacter; species Xylanibacter oryzae. The sequence goes on from NZ_KK073873.1 coordinate 452,868, forward strand.
ACGGTATAAATAGCTGGTTGGATTCACATGGATGTAAATCAGTACAAGAAATAATAGGTTCACTTGAATAGAAAAGAGCTTGATTGAAATAGTTGACTGCAATATTAATATAAATAATTAATGTTGCAGTTTTTTCTGTTAGTATATTAAATGAATCGTACACTGTTTATATTTAGACAGAGTTTTATAATATTTAATATTAATCATATTATTGTATTAAATATGTATTTTGCATATAATTTAGTCATATCGATGCTTTTGAGAGTTAATATCTATACACTTAATGAAAAGCATCGATACTAGTGTGTAAAAGCGTAGTTATAGATTGTTGTCATATAAGTGATACTAGAAGTGGCATTTCTAATAAAAAAATGTGACCATGTTATGTTTCAATAGTAAATGCAGACTTGTTAATATTTCAAGGATATACTTTAATTTTGATATGCTTGGCTAAAATTAAAATAAAAAATTTGAGAGCGGTTCCTTTTTGGAATCGCTCTCAACCAACACAAAAACTAAACTAGACTTAACTAAGACAAATCATGATTTTCACAAACCAATGATTTATGTCTGCAAAAGTACAACATTTAATTGATACAATTGCAATGCGAACTCATTTTTTATGAATATTAATTCTAAAAAACTATAATTTGCAGGTCTTTGAAATCAAATAATAATCTAGCAATGTCATTGCTGCCATAGCTTCTACAATAGGCACTGCTCTAGGCAGAACACAAGGATCGTGTCTACCGATAGCCTTTATTGTAGTGTGATTACCATCTAAGTCTATTGTATTTTGTTCTCTTAATAATGTGGCTACAGGCTTGAAGGCTGTTCGGAAATAGATATCTTGTCCATTACTTATACCACCCTGTATTCCACCACTATGATTTGTCTTTGTATATATATGTCCATTTTCATTGCAAAAGACATCATTTTGCTCAGAGCCTTTACTTTTTACACCTTCAAAGCCTTCACCATATTCAAATCCTTTTACAGCATTTATAGACAACATAGCACTTCCTAGAGCAGAATGTAACTTGCCAAATTCAGGCTCACCTAATCCTACAGGACAGCCCTTTATTACACATGTTATAACTCCACCAATAGTATCACCTTCTGCTTTTACCTTTGCAATAAGTCTTTCCATTTCCTTAGCCTTTTCACTATCAGGACATCTAACTATATTGCTCTCGGTTAATTCCAAATCATATTTATTATAATCTCTATCAAGAGAAATGTTTCCTACCTGAGAAGTATATGCTTGAACAGTTATTCCTAACTGTTTTAGTGCTAGTTTTGCTAATGCTCCAGCAACACATCTACTTATCGTAATACGGGCTGATGATCTTCCGCCGCCTCGATAATCTCTAATTCCATACTTTTTATAATAGGTGTAGTCGGCATGTGACGGACGGAACAGATTACGTATATTATTGTAATCTTGAGAATGCTGGTTGGTATTATGGACTGCAAATCCAATAGAACATCCAGTAGACTTTCCTTCGAAAATACCACTGAAAAATTCAACTTTATCAGCTTCATCCCGCCCGGTTGTAATGTGACTTTGACCAGGGCGCCTTCTATTTAGCTCGCTCTGAATGAAGTCTAAATTGATTTCTATGCCTGCCGGAAATCCATCTATAACGCCCCCAACAGCTTCACCATGACTTTCGCCAAATGATGTCAGTGTAAATATATTGCCGAAAACATTTCTCATATTTATATATAATTAATGGCAATGCCCACAACCGCAATCGTGATCGTGTCCTTCGCCGCAATCACCTCCGCAGTCTTCGCATCCGCATCCACCTTCTCCACTAAGACGATTGAGCATAACCTCTATTTCATCTTTTGTGGCTTCACGATTTTCAACTATGTGTCCTTTAAAGTTAAGATTTTTGCCAGCAAGTGGATGGTTCATGTCCATTTTTACTTTGTCATCACTTATCTCAAGTACACGGCCATAGAACCTCTGTCCATCTTCGTTCTGAAGTGGTACAATAGCATCCTTGAATATATGTTCGTGGTCAAAATGATTGTTGATCGTAAAAATACCTTTGTCAAGATCCAGCACGCGCTCGTCAACATAATCTCCATAAGCTTCATCCTTATCAAGCGAAAAATCAAATTCATCATTAACGTTGAGCCCCACTAATGCCTTTTCAAATCCATCAAGAGTGATGCCAAAACCACTAATAAATTGAAACGGTTTCTCTGTAGTAGCCTCTTCAACAAATTCTTCTACACCATTATTATTACTGTAAAGTTTGTAAGCTACTGATATGCACTTGTTTTGTGGTTTGTCCATTGTTTTTATACATTATATAATTAGTAATTGTTTGCAAAGTTAGTGGAAGTTGGTTGAAGAACAAAATATTAATACCTTTTTTTGTCATTTTGAAAGATAAAATGGTTCTCATTTTTGATTTACGTCAAGAAAAGTGCTTGTTATCGCAAACAGTTGCAATAATTTGTTGCACTAATCAGAAATATATCTACCTTTGCAATATCAAAAGATAAACAGGTATAACATTTTTAAAAGATTAAGGATTATGAAAAGATTGTTTTTATTAGTTGTAGCAGTGCTAAGCATGACTGCAACATTTGCAAAGGATGAGAAAGTAAACAACGTTAACAACGTAGAGGCTTATGACATGACAGTAAACTATTACAGACTTGGTGAGACTCTTGGTTTGAACATTGATCAGCTTGAAGCTGTTGAGGACATCCACAGAACTTTCTGCGCAGATATGATGAACGCAGCGAACACAAACAAGGATGACCGTCAAGCAGTTGTAGAAAAGGCAATTAACAAGGATCTGAAGTACATGCACTATGTTCTTACTGACAATCAGTATCGCAAGTATGTAATGCTTCTTAACGTTACTCTCAACAATCGCGGACTTAACAAGTAATCGCGATTACTTATAGAATTTTTTTAGATACAATATATTCTGCGTATCGGTTATAATAACTGGTACGCTTTTTTTATTAAACAAAAACATTGTTTGTTTTGTGAAAATTATAAAAATAGCTACCTTTGCCATAATTCATTTATAAATATAATAAATATGACAAAAATTAGAATCAGCTTATTTATAATGCTTACAACCTTACTTTTATGTAGTTGTGGAACAACAAATATAGTTCCTATTTCTGGCCGAAAACAGCATTTGCTTGTCAGTGATGAACAAGTAATGAGCCTTAGCAATGAACAATATCAGACTTATATGAAGTCTGCTAAGCCTTCAACTAATTTAGCTAACACAGCTATGGTGAGGAGGGTTGGAGAGCGTCTTGCCAATGCTGTGGAATCATATCTGATACAGCACAATGAGGCATCTGAAATAAAAAACTATAAGTGGGTTTTCAATCTTGTACAAGACAAAGAGGCAAATGCATTTTGTATGCCTGGTGGAAAAATAGTTGTGTACGAAGGACTTTTGCAGTATACTCAAGACGAAGCTTCTCTAGCTATAGTTCTTGGTCATGAAATAGCTCATGCTGTAGCAAGACATTCGGCAGAGCGTATGTCTCAGCAATTAAAGGCGCAATACGGTGCTCAGGCATTAGAATTACTTCTGGGTAATGCTAGCAACAGCACCAAACAGATTTCACAAGAGGTATATGGGCTAGGTGCACAATATGGGGTAATGTTACCTTATTCGCGTAGTAATGAGAGTGAAGCTGATTATATGGGACTTATTTTTGCAGCAATGGCAGGATATAATCCCAATGTGGCTATAAGTTTTTGGCAAAGGATGTCTAAAGTCGGTTCTTCTACTCCTGAATTTATGAGTGATCATCCATCTGATGTTAATCGTATTTCCTTAATACAGAAAGAGATGCCAGAAGCGTTAAAATACTATACAGGAAATCCTGTTTTAGGAACTTTCAAAGTTCCAAATCACTTAAAGAGCAAAACAAGTAATAAATGATATTACTTTTAAATAATAAAAAAAAGCTCTCCAGATAACGGAGAGCTTTTTTATTTATTAAAATTGCCACCAATGTTTTTTCTTATGCTTATGTTGTGACGGTTTTTCATTATGTACATCCTGAGAATGTGTCTCATACATCATTTCTTCCCATTTTTTATGATGACTAATAATTCTATATATAGTGCCCCAGTCTGGCAATCCTCCTAAATTCCGGTCGTCAATAAAAACATCTGCTTTTAACTTACGTGAAAAGTGGTTGTTTCCTTCAAGGGTCTCCTCTGGATAATCACGGTTAACGGAATAAAATTCAACACCTCTTTCAGCACACCATTTTACAGCTTCATCTAATAGTTTACCTTCTCGTACACTCCAAAGTATTAGCTTATGGTGATCGGCAATAAGCATTTTAAGTGTTTGCGTTGCAAAAGGAATCTCTTTTCCTATTTCCGGATATTTGTGCTCTACTATAGTGCCATCAAAATCTACAGCTATAATCATATCTATTTAATGTTTAACAGAATTATCATTTTCACTACTATAATGGCTACTACTATAATTACCGTAACTACCATAATTACCATATCCAGATGAACCATAGTTTGAACGTCCATAATGTCCATATCGTCCATACTTTCCGTAACCATAATAATATCCATTCTTCTTCTTTGACATATCAACACCATTGAGTACGATACAAAGATTTGGAAGTTTGTTTTGTTCCGCAAGACTGTTGATCATACAGAAACTTTCTTTTGGCGTATAATCAGCACGGCAAATGTATATTGTTGCATCTCCACAGCGTCCTATTTGTAACGTATCTGTAACTAAGCCAACAGGAGCTGTATCAAGTATAATATAATCATATTCCTCTTTAAGAAATTGTACTGCATTATCAAGACTTTCTCTAGCAAGTAGCTCTGCTGGGTTTGGAGGAATAGGACCAGCCATTAGCAAATGAAGATTTTTATTTACACCAGAAGGAACTATTTCATGTAAAAGTTCTTCTTTTGTTCCATTGTCACTAGCAAGGAAATTAGTAATACCAAGTTTAGAATGGTTGTGTAATCCGAATAGCTCTCCAAGTCTCGGTTTACGGATATCAAGACCAACTAATATAACACGTTTACCTAAGAGTGCAAAACTCATCGCTAGATTGGCTGCATTGAATGTTTTACCTTCACCACTAGTAGAGGATGTAAACAGAATAACTTTTTGGCCCTTCTGCATAATAAATTGCAAATTTGTTCGCATCGAACGGAATATTTCTTCCATTTGATTGTTTTGGTTCTCATGAACAACAATACCTGCATTATTAAGGACATCAGAATTTGCTACTGCAACATCGGCAATTAGAGGTAGTTTAGTAAGACGTACAACATCCTCATGACCTTCAATTTTGTATCTTAGCATTTCTAATACATATAGTATCATAAATGGTACACCAATTCCTAATACTAATGCTATCAGCATTATGATAGAAGATTTAGGACTTACTTTACCAATAAGTTGAGGAGTGTCAATAAGTTTACCTTTATCAGCAGTAGCTGCCAAAGAAATAGAATTTTCTTCACGTTTCTGCAGGAGCATCAAGTAAAGTCCGGATTTAACTTCTTGCTGGCGACCTATTTGTGTCAACATTCGTTCTTGTTCAGGAGCGCTGCCTATGCGTCCTTGATACATGCTATATTGGTTTTTAATACCATTTCTTGTGATTTCTGCACTTCTTTTTGCTTGGCTTAATGCTAATCTTATACTATGCATAATTCTGTTCATCTCATCTGTAATTGGCGTTACATTAGGACTGCTTTCTGCATATGTCATTAAAAGTCTATTTCTTTTCAGTGTAGCTTCATTATATGAATTAATAAGTGAAGTGGAAGATAAATCTGTAAGTCCAACATTTGACGGAATAATTTGATTCCTATTGCTTGGCGCTTGTATATAATCGTTTAGATAGTTGATTAACTGTAATTGTGTGCTTGCTTCAGTTAACTTATCCTCATATGTGCTTGCAGATTCGATCGTGTTAGTTGCGTCAAGTTTTAGTTCTGTAACTTTATTACGCTTTTTATAACTTTCAAGTTGCCCTTCGGTATTACCCAATTCTGAATTAATCTTCTCTAAGCGGTTGTTGATAAAAGCTTCAGTCTTAACAGCTATTTCGTTTTTGTCCTCATTAGCTTGGCGATTATAGCAGACTGCCAGTTGCTTAAGATAATCTACAGCTCTGTCAGCATCAGCATTATGTAGTGTAATAAGTGCTATTGAAGTAGTTTTGGAAGAAGGTTCTACAGTCGTATTCTTTACATACTTGATTGTTTCTTGTCTTGGGTTGTGTATAGTTACAAACAAGTCACGTCCTTCTGTCATAGAGAATCCAGGATTATCAGTGATGGTAATTTTTCCAACTTCAGTATAGAATGAAAATGGCAAAGACTTAAATGTCTTTTCAAAAGAGTAATTCTCTTTACTTATTTCTTTGTATTTATCCTGTTTATAATATTTGCCATTTACTATGTACTCGTCACCTTTTTTTGAGATCTTCATTGATATAGGGATATACATATCTGGCAATGTATTTAAATGTTGCTCATCTATATCTACATTAACAGGTTGCGTTTTATATATTTCTGAATTCTTAATATGTCCTTCCAGCCTGTACTCAACATAAAGTTTCAAGTCTCTTACAGCTTGTTCAGCTAACACGTGAGACTGCAATATTTCTACTTCATTGTCGATACCTGCACTATTGGTCATAAATCCTAAATCCTGCATGTTTGATAGCATTTGGTTTCCCATATTGCTACGTTTATTCTGTTCATCTTTAACCAAAAGCCTACTCTGCACTTCATATACAGGATCTTCGTATCTCAGATATAATGCAGCACAGCATACACAAATGATAATAGAAAGTACAAACCATTGCCAATTCAGAATAACAATTTGGAAAATAGTACTGAAATTTAATGAAGACTTTTCATCCTCTTCACTATTCGTAATGTTGTTTCTTTGGTCCCCGATGTTTTGTTTGAGGTCTTTTTCTTCCATCTTTATATTTATTTTTCTTCTGTTAATTGTTTAAGATATTGTCCGTATGCATTTTTCAGCATGGGTTGCGCCATTTTTATAAGTTCTTCTTTGCTTATCCATCCTTTTTTGAGTGCTATTTCTTCTAAGCATGCAACTTTTAGTCCTTGACGTTTTTCTATTACCTCAATAAATGTGCTGGCTTCAGACAGGCTGTCTTGTGTTCCTGTATCAAGCCATGCGAATCCCCTTTGCAGTGTTTGTACTTTGAGATTTCTCTGCTTGAGATATTCTTGATTTATTGTTGTAATTTCTAATTCACCTCTATTACTTGGCTTTATGCTTTTAGCTATTTTGACAACATTGTTTGGATAGAAGTATAATCCTACTACGGCATAATTACTTTTAGGATTCTCGGGCTTTTCTTCTATACTAAGACAGTTACCTTCTTTGTCAAATTCAGCTACTCCATAACGTTCTGGATCATTAACATAGTATCCAAATACTGTGGCTTTACCATCTTTTTCTGCAGCACATACACTGTCTTGAAGAAGACTTGAAAAACCACCTCCGTAGAAGATGTTATCTCCCAAAACAAGGCAAACGCTGTCGCTTCCAATAAATTTTTCTCCAATTATAAATGCCTGTGCAAGTCCATCTGGACTAGGTTGTTCTGCATATTCAAAATGAACACCATAGTCGCTTCCGTCACCAAGTAATCTTTTAAATCCTGGCAAATCGTATGGCGTACTGATGATAAGTATGTCGCGAATACCCGAAAGCATTAATACAGATATCGGATAATATATCATTGGCTTGTCGAATATAGGTATAAGTTGCTTGCTTATTCCTTTCGTAATCGGATAAAGTCGTGTACCCGAACCACCAGCTAAAACAATTCCTTTCATATTAGTATGCTTTTTTATCGTTATGCGTTATAATATTTCGTATTGTACGATAGATTATTCTGAAATCAAGCAGAATACTCCAGTTTTCAATGTACCATATGTCATGCTTAACTCTTTCTTCCATTTGCCACAATTCATTAGTTTCACCGCGCCAACCATTAACTTGAGCCCATCCGGTTATACCTGGTTTAGCGAAATGTCGGACCATATATTTATCAATTAGGTCTGAATATATTTTAGTGTGGTAAAGCATATGAGGGCGAGGACCAACTATACTCATGTCTCCGCGGAGAACATTTAAGAACTGTGGTAGTTCATCAATGTTCGTCTTTCTCATGAATCCTCCAAACTTGAATTTTCGTGGATCGTATTTTGTCGCTTGCATTTTATCAGCCTCGCTATTGACATGCATGCTTCTGAATTTATATAATTTAAAGTTCTTCCCATTGAGACCTGTTCTGTCTTGCTTAAAAAATATAGGACCAGGACTCTGTACCTTTATTATTATTGCTATTATAGGGAAAAAAGGTATTAAACATAATAAAATAAAAGATGAAAACATTATGTCAAATACACGTTTGATAAATCTATTTGAAAGAGTAAGCAAAGGTTCTTCATAATTTGTAAATAGTGGAATATCACCAAGATGTTCTAATTTTAGATTTAGATTGAAGTTGCCAACCATTTTAGGTACGTAGAAAAAATGCACTACGTTGTGGTCGCAATAACTCATAATAAATGAAATCTCATCATTTTCTGTGTGACTTAAACTACAGAAAATATCATCTGCTCCATCAATTTTTCCACCTTTATTTATTTTTTCATTTAGTTCTTTTATCGTTCCAAGATGTCTTAGTCCTTCGTGTTTGTCTTTTATTTCATTGTCTGCATAATATCCAAGAACCTTATACCCTGTAGATGCATCATTAATAAGACTTTTGTATAACATCAACAGAGAAGGATCTTCTCCGATAAGAAGTACATAGTGAGTATTTTTTCCCATAGATCTAAACCGTTTAATAAAGAATCTCTCTATTAATCTAGAAGTAAGAAGCAGAAAAGGGAAACATAAACTCCATATGATTATAAAACCAAAAAGAGGAGCGCTGAACGTGCTGAATTTGAGTGCCATGTACATCACAAGAATCTGTATAGAGGCAAGTCTTATGACCCTAATCAGAATTTCGTCATATGTTATACGGCGTTCATGTATAATCGTACTGTATAAAAATTCGCCTATTGCTAATGCAAAATTTGCTGTTAAGAATAGGATTCGAAGGTGTCCTGTAAAACAATCAGTTAGACAATATAAATAATGTCTAAGTAAAACAAATAAATAAAGGAGTGCGTTTAGTAACAAAAAGTCACCGAACACAACGAATATCTTTATTAAGTTATTTGTATTCTTATATTGACGCATCTCTATTTTCTTTTGGTCGAATGTCGTATCCTAAATTCTCCCTCGCGTGCTTGACTATTAAAGTCTGAAAAGCTGTGCAAAGATACATATTTTTTTATATACTTAAATATTTTATCAGTAAAATAATGACTTTCGGGATAAAATAACTAACTTTGCAAAGAATTTGTACTAAATTGAATAAAAAATGGGATTAATATCAAAAATTATAGGCTCAAAGAAGAGTGATGGAGAAAAGAAAACCGGTGGTATGGAAGATTATATGACCCTAATAAGGGTTTATTTTCAAGCTGCTATTGCTGCTGATTTGGGTATAACAAACCTTGCGATGCTTCCTGATTTGCGTATCTTCAAAACCACATTGCATGTTCAGACTATCAATAATAAATTGGGAATAGGTGAAAAAAGTCGTTGTAAAAAAATGCTGAAAGAATTATACAAGACTGATGATATATTTTTCAAGGAGATTGATCAAAGCATTAGACGTAACTGTCATAAAGTACAGGATGTACAGACTTATCTTATCCAGTTTCAGGGATTAACCCAAGATCTTATGATGCTTTTGGGTAATATGATGAAGTTGAAACTTCGTATGCCTTCTTTCTTTAAAAAGGCAATTTATCAGATGACCGAAAAAACAGTAAATGACATCTTTAATAAGAATGATTTTAGTGATGCCGGTGTAATAAAAACAGTTTTGGCCATAAGAGAATATGAACGCCGTTTAGGTTTTTCACAGAAGTGGATTACTGATTTTGCTTTCCAAGTTATAATGCTTGCAAAGAAAGAACCACGTCAAAAAGACGAAGATACAAAGAAATAAGAGACTGAAAACTTAAAAAAACAAAATAATATATATATATTATAGGTAATATAAGAAATAAATATTAATTTTGTGAATCAAATAGTATACCATGACTGTAGAAGAGAAAACTTTAGCCTTATTTGAAACTCGCGTTAGAGAGCTTATCATGGCTTATGATAGTCAGAAAAGCGAACAGCATGTTCTTGAAAAGAAAATTATAGAATTAGAATCTCAGATAAAACAGTTAAGTAAGGAGTTGACTCAGGCACAGAATGATTACCAGTCGTTAAAAATGGCACGAATGATAGAAGTGTCTGATGGTGATTTAGATAGTACACGTAAGAAGATAAACGGTTTGATAAAAACTGTCGACAAATGCATCACAATGCTAAACGACGATTGAATAACTAGGGGCGATGGCAGACGAAAACAAAGAAAAACTTCATATTAGGTTACATGTTTATGATACCGATATTCCTGTGAACATAGTTCGTGAGGATGAATCTCTGTATCGTGCTGCTGCCAAGCTGATTTCAGATAGAATAAATGCATATGCCCAGATATACAATGGGCGTAAGAGTGAAAAAGAGCTCCATTATATGGCGCTTATAGATATAGCATTGATGTATGAGCGTGATCATTTTCGTAATGATACTGTGCCTTTCGTCAATACTCTCAGCAAACTTACAACTGAGATAGAAGAAGCTATGAAGAACAAAAATTCTTAAGGTTATCAGTAATGTCCCCTTTGCTTTTGAGTAAATTAATAATGAAACTGAGTAAAAGGAATATTAATAAAATAAATTTTTAATAAATGATAATAGCAATAATTATAGCGTCTGTTGTGGCGCTCGCTTTGGGTGTACTTGTTGGCTATCTTCTATTTATGAAGGTCGTAAACGGAAAGTACAACGAAATGGTTACTACCGCAGCTAAAGAGGCTGACGTAATCAAAGAGAAAAAACTTTTGGAGGTTAAGGAAAAATTCCTTAATAAAAAATCTGAATTGGAAAAAGAAGTGCAGGCTAGGAACCAGCATATTCAGCAAGGCGAAAATCGTTTAAAACAACGCGAGATGTCGCTTAATCAGCGTCAGGAAGATATCGGTCGCCGTAAGCAGGAAGTTGATCAATTGCAGCAACGAATTGATAATGAGAAAAAGTTGCTTGCATTAAAGCAGGATGAACTTGAGAAGATGCAGATACAGGAACGTGCTAAGTTAGAAGAACTTTCAGGTTTAAGCGCTGATGAAGCAAAACAACGTCTCGTAGAGAGTTTGAAAGATGAAGCAAAGACTGATGCTGCAAGCTACATTAATGAAATAATGGATGAGGCTAAGTTGAATGCTAATGCTCAGTCTAAAAAAATTGTTATCCAAACAATACAGCGTGTGGCCACTGAAACGGCAATAGAAAATTCAGTTAGTGTATTCCATATTGATAATGATGAAGTTAAAGGTCGTATTATAGGACGTGAAGGTCGAAATATTCGTGCTCTTGAAGCTGCAACAGGTGTTGAAATCGTTGTAGATGATACTCCAGAGGCTATCGTTATTTCAGCTTTTGATCCAATTCGTCGTGAAGTATGTCGTTTGGCTTTACATCAGTTGGTAGCTGATGGCCGAATTCATCCAGCGCGTATTGAAGAAGTTGTCGCTAAGGTTAAAAAACAGTTGGAAAATGAGGTTATTGAGACAGGAAAGCGTACAGCTATTGATCTTGGTATACATGGACTACATCCAGAACTCATACGTATTATTGGTAAAATGAAATACCGTAGCAGTTACGGTCAGAATTTATTGCAGCATGCTCGTGAGACAGCTAACCTTTGTGCTGTAATGGCATCTGAGTTAGGATTGAATCCTAAAAAGGCAAAACGTGCAGGACTTTTACATGATATTGGTAAAGTGCCAGACGAGGAGAGTGAATTGCCACATGCATTGTATGGTGCAAAAATAGCTGAAAAGTATAAGGAGAAACCTGATATCGTTAATGCAATAGGTTCTCACCATGACGAAATGGAGATGAATACACTTCTAGCACCTATCGTGCAGGTTTGTGATGCTATCTCAGGAGCCCGTCCTGGAGCTCGCCGTGAAATTGTTGAAGCATATATTAAGAGACTTAATGATCTTGAATCAATAGCAATGAGTTATCCAGGTGTAACAAAGACATATGCTATTCAGGCAGGTCGTGAACTTCGAGTTATAGTTGGAGCAGATAAAATGGATGATGTAGAGACAGAGGCTTTGTCGGCAGATATTGCCAATAAGATACAAACAGAAATGACTTATCCAGGTCAGGTTAAGATCACTGTTATTCGTGAAACGCGTTCTGTTTCTTACGCAAAGTAAATATTTCGCACTCATAATATAATCCCTCGTTTATTATTAAACGAGGGATTTTTTATATAAATCATAATTTTTAGGTATTGCATATGATATGATTTTGTAATTAACTTTGCAGCCGTAAAGAATTGAATAATTTATGAGCAAAGTTAAATTGATGTTTATTGGACTTACATCATCTTGTTATAGTATAGTACTAAGGGCGCAAGATGATTCTGCAAAAGTGTCTTCATTTAAAGGTTCTGTTAGTATGGAAATTAATTATGGTCCTAAATGTTTGGATAATAAACATGCAACATGTGATTTTCCTCATTTCATAGTTAACGGTAATGCAGATTTATATAATGGCTGGTCTATAACAGCCGAATTTGAATATCAACGTTCTTATTCTTCTGATGGCTGGAAAAATAATTTCCAGCATAATTTTTGTACAAATATATTATATATACGTAAGCATTTTACAGATGCGTTACAACTTAAAGCCGGTATAATAGATGTACCAGTGGGGTTAACTAATAATGGTGGGCCGGCTCTTACTATTTATGACCCTGATTGTGAATCAGATCTTACTCCACTCACATGGCATGAAGCAGGGATAGGCGTTTTTGGAATAATAGGTAATTTTGATTATGCCATATCTGCGACGTCATATTTGAGTTATCCATTAAATACGGCAGAGATGTTAGGTATGGCAGCTAGAGTGGATTATCATATCATACAACCATTACGAGTTGGAGTTAGTGGTTATATAGGAAAATCTTGCCATGGTATGATAAATCGTTGTGCTCCTAATTTATTTGAAAGTTCTCATGTACATTATATTTCTTTAGATATGGATTATGTTAACAGTGGATTTGTTGTAGATGGTTCTGCAATTTATTGTAGCAATGGTACTTCAAAGTCTGTTGGATTAGAGCTTGGTTATGATATCATGACATTAAGTAATTTATTGAAAAACAAAGTTCAATTTGTTCCTTTCATAAGATACGATGGTGTTGCTGGAAAAAAAATAGATACAAAGAATAAATATACTTTAGGAATTAATTTTAGTCCTGTTAGAAATATGATGTTAAAAGCAGAATATGCTATTCGCAATTATGTGTCGGCTGTAACAGAAAAAATTCTAAATTTTAGTATTGGCTATACAGTCAATCTTTAATATTAGGCGTTATGCATAAGAGTGCATACCGCCTAATAAATAGTTTACTCCGAAATATGTCATCAGTATCATCAGAAATGCTATAGTTATATAAGCATGATAGTATAATGGTTTACGTAGTTTTGGTAATGATGATGTGTGCAATACTACAGCGTAGAACATGAATGTTATTAATGCCCAAACCTCTTTTGGATCCCAACTCCAGTATTGTCCCCATGACACATTTGCCCAAATAGCTCCTATGAAAATTCCCATACCTAATGTTGCAACGGCCGGGTAAAGGAATAACCGTGATAGTAAACATAGTGATGACAACTGACTTTCTATATCTGAATATTTTGAATTTGATATTCTGTTAATACTAAAAAGTATTATTGCCATGAGTCCACATATGAAGGTAAGAGACAGTAACGCGAAAGACATCATTATTATAGACACATGGATACTCAATAGAGGGGATGATAGTACAGGCATAATAGGTGTAATTTGTGGATCCATTTGCCCTATATGCGATACTAGAAGAAAAAAGCCTGACATAAGAAAGCCAAATGTGATTAGAATATGGAATCTTTTATATGCAATCAAAGAAAAAAGCATTACGAACCATGCCATTATTAACATTGTCTCGTATCCATTAGCCATAGGTATATTACCACTTATTATCCATCTTAAAATTTCGCAATATGTTAAGCATAAAAAAGAAAAAATGAGTATACCTAATGATATTAACGATATGATATTATCTGCATGCAGTCTGATTTGCTTTTTTCGCGTAAGTTGGTATATGGAGTAAAATAATGAAAGAAATCCAACTGTGAGATTAACTATAAATAAAATAGTAGCGAAAGGAATTCTGTTATAAGTTAGTTCCGCCATAATTTGTGTTATAGAAGGCAGTGAGTTTCCTCCATTTCTTTCCTGATAAATTTTGATTTTTGAAATATAGTCGTTGAATTGCTTATAGTTACTTGTACGAGCGCTTTGATTTAATAGTGTGAAAATATTCTTAATGAACATAGATTGTTTTCCATTCATACTTTTGGGCATAATATCTTTTGGTCCAAGCCATATTATGTTATTGTTATTCATATATGGAAATATCTTAAGAGGCTCTCCTTGTCTTAAAGACATTATTAATTGTACTTTATCGTCTATGCTTATTACAGCCTTATGCATTTTATCTTGATTTCCTTGATAATACTCCTGGACGAGTGGCCCAAGTATGTATCCGCCCCTTTCTTTATTGAATAGTTGATTTAGTGATATATATTGCGAAAAACCAAAACGTTCGCGTAAATCAATATCTTTAATATTTATTATTGGTTCATTATTCCAATCGTTACTCCAAAAAATGAATCCAGTTAAAACCTGTTCAGCAATAAACCCTTTATAGCTACAACTGCCGTAAATCTTTTTTGTGAAATCTATTGCGAATGTCTGTATTGGACATATACGATTATTGTAATTAATATCCAGCTTACCGAATTTCACAGCAGATACATCAGGTAGTGAATTCGCATTTATTCCATTTGGAGTAAATACAAATAATAATATGATACTGAGCAGTCCCTTTTTTAACAAGGGAGATTTAAATAGTTTTCTGTATGTACCTTTTGGATTGACAAGCATCCATATAAGTGAAATGAAAAGCAAAGCGTATCCTGTATATGAAATGGCAATACCGTATGGGTCTGAATTAATAGTAAGATAAGTACCATGCAGGTCGTCGTCATACGAATTCTGATACAATCTATATGATTGATATGAAAAAACATTATTCATAGATATTTTTCCTTTCACTCTGTTTTTCCCATCTATTACCGTAACATTTGATATATAATCTTTAGCAGCAGTAGTTCCGTTGTAATAAAGAACATCAAATTTATCTAGTTTTATTCCAAAAGGCAGGTTCTGGATTTTCATATCATTTTTTTCGTCTGTAGCCATATACTGACTGGTCATCTCTCCTTTTCGTAAATGGATAATACCCTTTATCGAAAATATATGAGTAGTCAATGCGCCTATAAGTATAATCACAAAAGATGCATGAAGAAGAATGGTACCAAATTTTCTTATACGTGAAATGATTAAAAAAAATACAGCTGCAGCTGTAAGTATTCCCCATAATGCGCAGAACCACCAAGAACCATATATTTCAGTAGAAGCAAACATTGTACCCTTACTATGTTCGATAAAAGTTGCGATACCCATTATTATAATAATAGCGGCATAAAGTATTATGATAAATTTCTTTATTAGTTTCATATATTAATTTATTAATAATAAAGCGAAAGTCCGTAATCAAAACGAACTTTCGCAAAGAATATTATATATTGATCACTTATATTGCATTAATGAATGCGACTACTGCATCCCTGTCAGATTTGGGGAGATTATAAAATTTCTGTGCTGCACTGTAGGCATCGCTATTCTTACTGTATCCATGCCACATTATAGCTTCTATTACATTTCTTGCGCGACAATCGTGAAGTCTATCCTGTGCTCCTGTTTCCTGTTCAGAAAGTCCACGCCCCCAAAGTGGGGTTGTGCGGCACCAGCCTCCGCGGATATCATTTTCCATATGCAACCTGTGTTGTACCATATCTGTGTATGGCCAAATCTTTTGATTTGCATACCTAGGTAGAGCTCCTTGACTACGTACAATGTAATCTTGCCAGTAATCATCATTTCCTGTTTTCCATGATGGACGATGGCATGCTGTACATCTCATCTGATAGAATAAAGTTTTTCCTCGTTTAACAGTTCCAGTGTTCAGGTTGCGTGCCTTTGGCACAGCCAGTCCTCTGTGCCATACCATGAAGTCATAATAATTCCGGTCGCTAATCTCGTCACCTTTAGGGTCGTTATTTACAAAATACTTTTCATAAGTAGGTGTGTCGTTTTTTGAATTAAGCCCGAGAAGCAGGTTTACAAGATAACTTACGCTGTCTTTGCTGCCGTTTGCATAATAAGGGTGTAACAATGAATTTTTGTCAGCTCCATTTTCTTGTATGTACTTTATTACATCAGAGTTTTCAGACATCGCTTTAGCCCATGCCTTAGTAGTGTAAAGATAATGTCGGTCGCTCCTTGTTACATTTGTAATATTCCACATCGCATTTGCTCCTGGACCATCTTGTAGTGAACCACGAGTAAGGGCATATGTGAATTTTTTTATGCGTTTGTTTCCATCAGCTAATGTATACCAGGCGCTTCCTGCCAACGAATTAGATGATGCATCCCACATCATTGGATTGAGTTTAACATAAGGAGATTCTTTCACATATTGATTTATAAGCGAGTCGTCAGGAATAGCATCTAGTAGAGCTGAACCATAGATTCCTATAGTTGACTCAAGTCTAACTTCATAGTTATCTGGTTTTGGGTCAGTGTTAAATGCTGACTGAGGAATTTTTACATCAGGGTAAATCAAGTCATAAGTTTCTCCATCCGAAAATTTATTACCATGTTGGTCTGTTGCTTTTTTCCATGTTATGCTTATCTGATTTTCATCTACGGGAGGCAGGAACGGATCCATGGCCTTCGTTTGTGGCATACCTGTTACTTCAGATATATAACTGTCTGCTGCATATGTCTTACCGTCAGCAGTTGTTCCAGCTGTCGGGTGATATATTACTAGCAGATACCCATTACCTTGGTCGTTAGCACGATATTTTGTCATACGTTTGCCATGTCCATAAGACGGATGACAGTACATGCATCCTGTGCGAACCCATGCAGGGCCCAATCCTCTACGTGGCATCGTGTTGAGAGTAAAATCATTCTCAAAGAACGTCTCACCCTTTTTAAAAGATTGATACATGCCATTTTTTTCCACATAAGGTGATGGGTTCGAATAGCATCCTTGCTCATTACTTGTTGTTCCAAGTTCACCTCCAGGGTTCCATTCTGCAGCTGTAAAGATATCATTTGCTGAATCGATACCTGCATTAGGATTTACGATGTCACTTGTATCACCGTCCGAACAACCAAGAGTACTTAACGCAGTTATTCCAATAAAGAAATACTTGCAGTTTTTTAATTTAATCATAAAAGTTGCATTATTTCAGAGTTATAGTAGAAGACAATATTATTAGTATTCTCCTCTTTCTTTTATTACTTGCTTGTTGATTGAATAAAGCTGTTAGCTTCAGTAAGCGCGTCAGACAAATCTTTGCATGCAGTTGTGGCCGCTTTGCTCTTGTTCCAATTGTCAGTATTACTATTTACGTAGTTTACAAACGGATGATCTATTGCTTGTATCTTAGTGATTGCGTTGGTTATTGCATTTTCTACTTTCGTGTTAATTTCAGGAGAGTATTTTTTGAAATAAGCCTCCATAGAAGCTGACGAATTGCGGTTGCCTAAGATGCCACCTTTCCATACACTTTCGATACTTTGGATGTTGTGAGTAAAGTCGGTAATCGAATTCCAACTATATGGAGATTCTATATAGCTGACATCCTTACCCATTGTAGGGTTATATATTTTTACGTTGCCCACTTCATCTGATATACCAACGGCACCACCGTCACCTACAAGTATGGCTGATATTGCATTCTTTACACTACTGTATGTACTGCCTGCAACACCGGCATTTCTCATATTATATCCATAAGAGTTCCCACTTGTAAGGGTATAAGACCATTTTAGGTCTTTCATTTTATTTATATGATCTTTTGGGGCATTCTCATTCCAAGACGTCTCTAGGCGGTAAACACTGTTTCTCAAGTCTCCACAAACTGCATATGCATATATCATTTCGTATTCACCACTACAAAATGAAAAGTTGAGTCCGTTTTTATTATAACTATCTCTGCCATTGGCATTCAGCTCTAATGCTGAGCGTGGATTCCCATCTCTGAAAAGAATAAATTCGATGCCATGGAAACCTAGTAGACTTTGTCCCAAATTACTATTAGCTATGTTAGCACCGTCATCACTATCCAAAGCTTTTACCAGAGATGAACTTTTAACTAATAAATTATAAAGAGCTGTTAGATCTAAAGGCCATGAGTCAATATGCGGATCAATACTGAAGTCTGCTGCAGCCCCCATAAGAAAGGCTTCGCTTTTTTCATAGTTGGCACGGGCACCGATAAAAAGTTCACAAGCTTTGTTTACCATATTCTGAGTAACTCCGTTTGTTGTTGATGCTTTTCGTATTGTTCCAAGTTGTTCGTAAAGCATTTGCGTACTGTCAGCGAGTGCTTTATAAGTTGGATTTATTGTGTTGTCTACATTAGTAGAAAGCACTTCTTGTAGCAATTTGTCACCATCACTTAATCCATTACTTACTGTATTGTCATCATCACTGCATGATGATAATACCGATGTTGCCACAGCTCCAATGAGCAGAATTGCCGAATACTTAAAAATTTTCTTCATTATTTTCTTTATTTTGTTGTGAAACGTCTTTGTAGACGTCGTTAATAGTGAGTTTTATATTTATTATTTTAGAAAAAGAACCCTTCATAAGCTATACCAATAGATATAGATGGCTCGTTGTTATATTGGCTCTTCAAAAATCTGTGAGAGTATTCACCTTTTATAGCTATCTGTGGAATAGGGTAGTAATTAAGACCTAAGGCTATACGATTGATATTTGACTCTGGATAATCCGTTACCTTTTTATTTGCCGGTATATAATAATCGTAATATTCATAGTGTCCGAAAAGATATAGTTTTTGTTTGTCTTCACGCATCTTCTTTATTTGCGAGAATAAATCCCATCCGGCTTCAAACCCCGATGCAATTGCTGCTTTTCCAACTAGATCTTGAGAGTATGGACTTATACGTGTAGCTCTTCCCGGCAGACTTGATACATAAGATGCATCATCAAGGTGCCCATAGTCGAAGTTTCCACGTATAATCCAATTGTGTGCATTGTAAGTAAAATCAAATGTTCCGATAGTTACAGCACCTTTTTTCTTTGTAATATCACTATTAGCATCACGGTTATATGTGTTATCAAAACTTTGTCCGTAATAAGCACTTATTCCCATTCGTAGTCCTTGTATAGAGTAATTATCAATTCTTGCAGCAATGGCGTATCTGTTGGCCACCGTAAATTCGAATGCTGAATTAGCTCCATTATGAATCCATCCTTCACGTGTGAAATTCATAGCGTCTAGGCCTGGTAGAAACTGTAGCTCGTATCTCCATTTCTGCATTTTACCCCATATGCATATTCCTGTCTGATGCCAAGTACAAGGAAAAATGGTGTTTTCACCTTCTGGTCTATATACAGTAAAAAAGTTTAAAGGTTCATGATGAGCATTCGTTAGTCCTATTGGTACAACAATGTGTCCGGCACGGATGTTTAAAGCTTTTGAGAAAGTCTTTTGCAACCAGAATTGTTCCAGTTCTACTTCTCCACCTTTTTCCACTTCCTGTTCCCATTCTCCGCCTTCGTCATAGTCTTTTTCATAAGAAGTCCCTGTCCCGGTATGTTCAAATTCTATTTCAGATCCCATTGTCCATCCTTTACCAAAATCATAACTTAGGTATATTACAGCATGAGGAATATCAAATCTACCATGACTTGGATCATTTTTATAGTTAGCTGATTTTGCATAACGATAAACATTATCACTAAAAAACTCTCTACTGTAAGCAACTTCTCCATATCCTCCTACACTGAGTTTTTGTTTATTGGCATTTGCCATAACACTATCTGATGCCGAAATTTGCGCTTTTGCAGCGAAAGGAGTACTTGCCCCAATACCTGCAAATACACATATCATTAAAACAACTTTAATTTTATTCATATTATAATTTTATTTATATATATTTTTCAAAAGCCCCGGTAGCAGAAGATGCAAATTAACTGCTACTAAGGGAGAAACTGGCATTTTACTGATTGCGGTCTCGCTTATGATTATCGTGAAAAGTAAAGAATTAAGATATGATAATCATATAATACGGGAGTGGCAAACATCATTGCGCTTCCTCTTTTTGCTTGGGTGCAAAGGTACAATGATTATAATTGTCGAACAATACTTAAAATCCGGTAAAAAATGTATTCATTATTTTTAGGTATTTATAGCTCTGTTTATCTGAAAAACATATATACTAATGATAAAATACCTAATAATGACTATTGTTTGTGTAATTAAATTTGTGTAATTTTGCAACCGATTAATAATTAATAATTAGGGTGATGAAAAATCAGAAGATGTATGAGGCAGATGATCAGATGATATCTCTTATAAGGGATAATTATAATATTCTGCAAAGCCTGGGCAGTTTTGGCCTTAGTCTTGGTTTTGGAGATAAGACAGTACGTCAGGTTTGTGATGAGCAAAACGTAGACTGTTACACTTTTCTGATTGTTGTCAACTTCACGATAAACGGCTATACTGATTTTGATGACCAAGAGCGTTTATCATTGCCCACGCTCCTTCATTATCTTAAAGCCAGTCATGATTATTATCTAGGGTTCCAGTTGCCATTCATTCGTAAAGAATTGGAAAGTGCATTGGATGAGAATGATAATCTTGCCCGTCTTATATTAAAGTTATATGATGAGTATGCACATGAGATACGTCTGCATATGGGATATGAAGAAAAGAATGTCTTTCCATATGTTGAAGGTCTTCTTAATAATCAGTCGACAATAAATTATGATATAGATACATTTTCCAAGCATCACGGCCAAGTAGATAAGAAACTAAAGGAACTTAAAAATATTATCATAAAGTATCTTCCAAGTGATGATATGCATAACAACCAGTTGACAGCAACACTCTATGATATATATAATAATGAAGACTGGCTTATGCAGCATTCTGAAGTAGAAGACCACATCTTCATTCCTGCCATACGTAGACTAGAGCAAAAGTCTAAGCAGAATGATGTCTCAGCGAAAATTTCGAATATGATCAGTCAGGCACCAGACAAGACAGAAGCATTGAGCGATCGTGAGAAAGATGTTATTATAAGTCTTGTTCAAGGAATGAGTAATAAAGAGATTGCTGATCATTTGTGCATATCCACCAATACTGTTATTACCCATCGTCGTAATATAGCCCGTAAGCTCCAGATACATAGTCCTGCAGGCCTTACCATATATGCCATTGTCAATAATCTTGTAGATTTATCATCTGTAAAATTATAAATAATCGTTTATACCTTAGTAATAATGAATATGGCTTCGACATTAATTTCATCACAAAATCCTATGCCGAAACCATCTAATCATTTACATCCGTTTATAAAATATTCATTTACATAAACTATAATATTCTTTTTGATAGGTAGAATATAATTAATCATAAATATCATTTCAGTTGCAAAGTTACGAAATGACTTTATTATTTGCAATACCAATAAATAAGTAAATTATATACCAATACTTTGTTTATTAAGAACACTTACTTTTAGGTATTGTGCCAAATCGTGTTTTGTTGTACCTTTGCAGCATGTAGTGATACAAAAGTATAAACATATGATTGATTGAAATATTAATGATTAAAAAGTAGTTTGATAGATTATGCCATGAACTAAGCTTTTTGTAAAGAGGATTTGCGTGAGTAAATCCTCTTTATTATATACAGACACATTTATCTTATACCGACTATTATATGAGTTTGAAGACTTAGCCTCCATTCTGGATACTTTTTAATGCATTCTATTGTTTCTTTTACATTCTTATTTGAGCAAGGTTGTAGAAAACGGTTGCATGTTATGTATTTATCATATTTTTTTAGAGATTGGCCTTCGTATACTACTTTCAGTTCATCTATATGATTTAGCACTACTGTTCCACCTTTTTTTGGCGAGCATGTAACCCAATCTATACCATCAGGCAGATTATTAGTGCCGTTTGTCTCTATTGTTACGAATTTATTTATTTCGTGCAACTTTTCTATTAATTCCTTGTCTATCCATAAAGAAGGTTCCCCTCCTGTTAGAACAACCATTTTAGCAGGATATTTATTTACCTCACATATTATATCATCGTCAGTCATCATTGTTCCATCTTCATGATGAGTATCACAAAAGTCGCAATTCAGATTACATCCTGAAAATCTTATAAATATTGCCGCAGTCCCGGTATTCATACCTTCACCCTGAAGACTATAGAAAATCTCATTAATCTTTTTCATAAGTGGCAGTATTGTTTTCAGATTCAGTAATATCCACGCGATAGCAGTTGTCAACATTATCACATATCCATCGTGCAATATTTTCGGCTGTAGGATTAAAGTCAAATACGTCGTTAAGGTTTTTATGATCCATATGGTCACTTATTCTTTGCTTTATTTTGCTAAAATCCGTAACCATACCATTTTCATCCAACTCCTGTGATTTACAGTAGACGGTTACTATCCAATTATGCCCATGTAGGTTTCCACACTTACTTTTATAATTCAATTTCAGCCTGTGGGCGGCAGAAATCTCCATTCTTTTCTTTACGTAATACATTTTTCTTGTTTTTATAGAGGTAGCAAGCACTCTTATTTTCTGTTTGCAAAGTTACTATTTATTATCATAAATTCAAAACATATTATGCATATATTATAAAAAAAACAAAACATTATATCATATTTTTTCACGATATTATTATAATGTGTCCCTATTTTTTTTATATTTGCCAACAAATCAACTATATATGAAGAACTTAATAAATTTAATCATTTCAGTTTCGCTTGCTTCAGCACCTATTTACGCCTCAGCACAAAAGCAATATCCGTTTAATAATATAAAGTTGTCTGACAACAAACGTATAGAAAATGTTATCTCTCTCATGACTTTTGATGAGAAGATAGACGCACTTGGTAATAATACATCTGTACCACGACTTGGTATAAAAGGTTCTAATGGAGTTGAGGGACTCCATGGAGTAGTTCTGGGTGGACCTACTTATGGTGATAGACCTCAAACGCCTACTACTGTGTTTCCGCAGAGTTATGGTCTTGGTGAGACATGGGATGCAGATCTGTTATATCGCATAGCTACATATATATCAACAGAGAACCGCTATCTTTTTCAAAATCCATCTTTTGCTAAAAGTGGTTTGGTTATTTGGACTCCAAATGCAGATATGGGGCGTGATCCGAGATGGGGCCGCACAGAAGAATGTTATGGTGAAGATCCTTATCTCACATCTCGTCTTGTTGTATCGTTTGTTAAAGGAATACAAGGTGATAACCCAAAATATTGGCGTTCGGCTTCGCTTATGAAGCATTTTTTTGCTAACAGCAATGAGTATGGCCGTTCTTTCACTTCATCCAATTTCAGCGAAAAACTGTTCAGGGATTATTATTCATATCCTTTTTATAAAGGTATAACCGAAGGGGGAAGTCAGGCTATGATGACTGCGTATAATTCGTACAATGGAACGCCGTGTATCATACAACCGGTATTACGTAATGTTGTGATGAAAGAGTGGAAATTTAAAGGTTCGCTTATCACAGACGGAGGCGCTTTCGGACTTTTACTTTCTGCTCACAAGTGTTTTGACAATGATAGGGGACTTGCTGCATCTGAATGTATAAAAGCCGGTATAACAAAGTTTCTTGATAGATATAAGGATGCTGTAGAAGATGCATATAAGCGAAAACTAATCACAGAGAAGGAAATTGACGATGCCGTAAAGCGCAATCTTTGGATTTCTCTTAGGTTAGGTCTACTGGATGGAAATGATGTACACCATAATCCATATGCCAAAATAGGACTTGATAATGATGAGGCTCCATGGACGAAACCTGAAACTAAAGCATTAGTGCGCGAAGCTACATGCAAGTCTATTGTGCTTCTTAAAAATGAAAATAGCATACTACCTCTGGATAAATCGAAAATAAAGAAGATCGCTGTTATTGGAGAGCGTGCTACGCAAGTACTTCAAGATTGGTATAGTGGAAAACCTTTTTATGCAGTCAATATACTAAATGCTATTCGTGAAGAGGTTGGCGACAATGTTGAAGTGCGTTATGTGCACGAAAATATGATGGACAGCGCAAGAGTGGCAGCAGCATGGGCTGATGTAGCCATTGTTTGTGTAGGCAATCATCCATATTGTAATGCCCCATGGGATGTCGCTCCTGTTGCTAGTGAGGGAAAGGAAGATGTAGACCGTCGGTCACTAATTCTTGATCAGGAAGATTTGGTTATGCAGGTACATGCAGCTAATCCTAATACAGTGGCTGTGTTGATAAGCAGTTTCCCTTATGCAATAAATCGTATACAACAAGCTATTCCTGCCATATTGCACGTCGCAAATAGCAGCGAAGAACTTGGTCATGGAGTAAGTGATGTTATTTTTGGTAAATATAATCCTGCCGGTCGACTTACTCAGACATGGGTCAAAGATATAACAGATCTGCCCAATATGATGGACTATGACATAACACATGGTCGTACTTATATGTATTTTAGAGGAACACCTCTTTATCCGTTTGGTTTTGGCTTGAGTTATACCGCATTCAAATATTCTAATTTATCTGTTTCAATATCAAGAAAAGACAGCCTTAAAGTCTCTTTCGATATCGCTAACACAGGCACAAGAGATGGAGATGAGGTGGCGCAGTTATATGTAGTTAAGTCTGGTAATCAGTCTGATACACCAATTAAGCAACTGAAATCATTCTGCCGTATTAACATTAGTCGTGGAGATACCAGACATGTTGAATTTTATATTCCACGAGATACTGATGTCAGCCGAATAGAAATTGGTGCGTCGTCTGCCGACATAAGATTAAAGACAGAAATTTGATTTAAATGGTTGTTGCAATATAAAAATGCACTATCTTTGCATTATATAAACAATAACTATTATGAATAGAATTTGCAATCTTTTTGGAATACAGTATCCAATAATAGCAGGAGGTATGGTATGGTGCAGCGGTTGGCGTCTCGCATCAGCAGTGAGTAACGCAGGTGGACTTGGGCTTATCGGTTCAGGATCTATGCATCCAGAAACATTGCGTGAACATATACGTAAATGCAAGGCCGCCACAGATAAACCATTCGGCGTTAATATACCACTTATGTATCCAGAGATAGATTCAATCATTAATATAGTAATAGAGGAAGGTGTTAAGATTGTTTTTACGTCTGCCGGAAATCCTAAGACTTGGACATCTCGTCTGCATGATAACGGAATAAAGGTCGCACATGTAATAGCCAGTTCACGTTTCGCTTTGAAGTGCGAAGAGGCTGGGGTAGATGCTATTGTGGCTGAAGGATTTGAAGCCGGTGGGCATAATGGCAAAGAAGAGACAACAACAATGTGTCTTATACCTGCAGTACATAAAGTTACAGATAAACCGTTGCTTGCAGCAGGTGGAATCTCTTCTGGTCAGGGCCTGCTTGCAGCTATTGCACTAGGCGCAGACGGAGTTCAGATGGGTACTCGTTTTGCTCTTACGGTTGAGAGTTCTGCAAGCGAGGAATTTAAAAAACTATGTATTGGTCTTAATGAAGGTGATACTCAGCTTACTCTTAAGCAGGTTTCACCTACACGTATGATAAAGAATGAACTGTATCAGCGTATAGTCGAAGCAGAACTTAATGGTGCAAAAGTAGATGAACTTAGAGAAATTCTAGGTAAAGGACGTGCTAAAAAAGGAATTTTCGAAGGAGATCTTAAAGATGGAGAACTCGAAATAGGTCAGGTAGCGTCTTCTATCAGAGAGATTCAGACAGCCGGAGAAGCTGTAGAACAAATAATGAAAGAGTATTACTCAGTACGTGAACGTCTAAAACTATAATATATTCATAATGATAATACATACACCAGACATTCTTTCTATAGCCATTTGCATATATAATTGATGTCTGGTGTATTCGCTTTTATATAATTAATGCCGAATAGAAAAATAATACATGTGGATATGGATGCCTTCTTTGCATCTGTCGAACAGCGTGAGAACCCTGAACTGCAGGGTAAAGCTATTGCTGTTGGGCGTGACGAAGAGAGAGGTGTGGTGTCTACAGCTTCGTACGAGGCAAGAAAATTCGGTGTACATTCTGCTATGTCTATACAGGTAGCCAAGAGAATGTGTCCAAATCTTATAATAGTACCCTCGCATTATGAGTTATATAAGAAGGTATCTGTTCAGGTACATGATATATTCAGAGAGTACACAGATTTAATAGAACCGATATCTATAGATGAGGCTTTTCTTGATGTAACAGTCAATAAGTACAACATTGAACTTGCTGTAGATATAGCAAAAGAGATTAAGCAGAAAATAAAGGACCGTTTACACCTTACAGCTTCTGCCGGGGTGTCTTATAATAAGTTTCTCGCAAAGATTGCATCTGAATACCGTAAACCGGATGGACTTTTTGTTATTCATCCCGATAGAGCAAAATCTTTTATTGAAAAATTACCAATCGAAGATTTCTGGGGCGTTGGACGAAAGACTGCAGAAAAAATGCATTTTATTGGCATTTTTAATGGCGCACAACTTCTTACTTGTTCGCAGAAACATCTGGTTGAGGTCTTTGGTAAGTCAGGCACAATATATTATAACTTTGCAAGAGGCATAGACGACAGGGCGGTTGAGCCTTATCGTGAACGCAAGTCTGTTGGTTGCGAACAGACGTTTGCAAAAGACCTGGATGATCATGTAGAGATTGTAATAGAACTATATCATACGGTAATAGAACTTATAGAGAGATTGCGTAAAAGCGAATTTCGCGGTCGTACTCTTACACTAAAGATCAAATATAGTGATTTCTCCCAGATAACGCGCCGAACCACAAGTAATAGTATTTTGTTTGAAAAGAAAAATATTCTGCCATTGGCAAAAAGTTTGATGCACCAGGTTAATAATGAAGGTAAACGGATAAGACTTCTTGGACTTTCAGTTTCTAATTCTGTTGATGAAGTTGAAGATAATAAGGGGGAGTGGATTGAGCAGGAGCTGGAATTTGAAGATTGGGACTGATAGACCGAATTAAAATAGAAACTTCATCTTAAATACATATCTTTATATATTGCAAGTATTTAACTCAAAAAAGTTATAATTTTGCATGTAAAGTAATACGAAAACTTTACTTTTATACTGATTTTTTTTGTCGTTTTGAGAACAACATACAGAAATTTATACTATCTTTGCATCAGATATAAAAAACATATTTGAAATTTTTCTTTGAAGTTTTTAAAATAAAGTTGTCCAAAATGGAAAACTTTTTAAAAAAATACAATAGAAAAGTTTCCTAAAAAGAGAAAAACATGGAAATAAAAAACTTCACCATTACGAAAAGAGACGGGTCTTCAGACCGCTTCTCGTTAGACAAGATTATGAATGCTATAATCAAAGCATTTGAATCAGTTGATGAACCTATAGATCTTGGTTGTATATCTAAGATACTCAGTCATTTAGACATTAAGGAGGGTATAAAGGTAGAAGATATTCAGAATGAGGTTGAAGAGGCTCTTATGCGCGAAGGTTATTATAAGGTAGCAAAGAGTTTTATGCTGTATCGACAGCGTCATACTGAAGACCGTGAGACAATGGAGAAGTTGAACTTTTTGGCAGACTATTGTGAAGCAGCTAATGCAGCAACTGGTTCAAAGTATGATGCCAATGCTAATGTCGAACACAAAAATATTGCAACTTTGATAGGAGAATTGCCTAAGTCAAACTTTATCCGCCTTAACCGTCGTCTGCTTACAGACCGTATCAAAAAAATGTATGGTAAAGAATTGTCTGATAATTATATTCACTTGCTTACACATCATTTTATATATAAGAATGACGAGACCAGTCTTGCCAATTATTGTGCATCAATAACAATGTATCCATGGTTGATAGGTGGAACTTCTGCTATCGGTGGTAATTCTTCGGCTCCTACAAATCTGAAGTCTTTCTGTGGTGGCTTTGTAAATATGGTGTTTATGGTTTCAAGTATGCTTAGTGGAGCATGTGCCACACCTGAGTTCCTCATGTATCTGAATTATTTTATCGGTCTTGAATATGGCAAGGAATATTATAATGAAACAGATAAAGTGGTAGACCTATCACTGAAGCAGCGTACGATGGATAAAGTAATTACCGATTGTTTTGAGCAGATTGTATATAGTATCAATCAGCCTACAGGTGCGCGTAACTATCAGGCTGTATTCTGGAACATTTCTTATTACGACCAGTATTATTTCCATAGCCTGTTTGACAACTTTTATTTTCCTGACGGTAGTCAACCCGACTGGAACGGTCTTTCATGGTTGCAGAAACGATTCATGAAGTGGTTCAATCATGAGCGTACAAAGGCTGTACTAACATTCCCGGTAGAAACTATGGCGTTATTGTCTAAGGATGGTGATACTATGGATAAAGATTGGGGCGATTTCACAGCAGAGATGTATTCAGAAGGCCATTCATTCTTTACTTATCTTAGTGACAATGCCGATTCTCTGAGTAGCTGTTGTCGTCTACGTAACGAGATTCAGGACAATGGATTTAGTTACACATTGGGCGCAGGAGGTGTAAGCACCGGTTCAAAGAGTGTGCTTACTATTAATCTTAACCGTTGTATACAGTATGCGGTAAACAACAAGATGGATTATAAGGAAACCTTGAGCAATATCGTAGACCTTTGCCATAAGGTTCAGATGGCTTACAATGAAAATCTTAAAGAACTTCAGGCTCATGGTATGCTTCCTTTGTTTGATGCTGGTTATATTAACATGAGTCGTCAATATCTTACAATAGGAGTAAATGGACTTGTTGAGGCTGCAGAATTCATGGGACTTAAGATAAATGATAATCCTGATTATCTGAAGTTTGTGCAGACAGTATTGGGTATTGTCGAGAAATACAACAAGCAGTACCGTACTAAAGAAGTTATGTTCAACTGCGAGATGATACCGGCAGAAAATGTAGGTGTAAAACATGCAAAATGGGATAAAGAGGATGGTTATTTAGTTCCGCGCGACTGTTACAATAGCTATTTCTATGTTGTAGAAGACGACTCCCTTAATATAATAGATAAGTTTAAGCTACACGGAGCACCATATATCCAGCACCTTACAGGTGGCAGCGCACTACATATGAACCTGGAAGAGCATCTTAGTAAGGCGCAGTATCGTCAGTTGCTAAAGGTCGCAGCCAAAGAAGGATGTAATTACTTCACATTCAATATACCTAATACGATTTGTAATGAATGTGGATATATAGACAAACGTTATTTGCATGAATGTCCAAAATGTCACAGCAAGAACGTTGATTATATGACACGTATTATAGGCTATCTTAAACGTGTAAGCAATTTCTCTGAAGCACGCCAGCAAGAAGCTAGCCGTCGTTATTATGCAGAAAAAACTCAGGCGTAAAGCATAAAAGGCACAGACAAATGTTGAATTACGTAAATACAGGAATCGTTTTCCAGGAAATACCGGATGAGGTTACACTCTCTATAAACATTTCCAATTGCCCATGCCATTGTCCTGGTTGTCATAGCCAGTATTTATGGGAGAATATAGGCGATCAACTTACGTCCATGACCATAGATAGTTTTATTAGTCAGTATGGTAATGATATTACATGTATATGTTTTATGGGTGGTGATGCAGAACCGTCTTATGTTAATACCCTGGCTAGGTATATCCATCGTGAGCATCCCAAGTATCGGGTGGCATGGTACAGCGGCAGACAGCACATACCACAGAGTGTGAAAAAGTCGGATTTTGATTATATTAAGGTCGGACCGTATATCGAACATCTTGGTTGTCTTAAAGAAAAAACAACCAATCAACGTCTTTATAAGCATGCGGTAGGTGATGATTTTACAGATATTACACCAAGATTTTGGAAAAAATAAACCGGCTTTCAGTTAAAAAAATGTATCTTTGCCGACGATATGCAAATGCAACGTCCTAAAATAGCAATTATAGACCCCAATACTCTAGCAGTGTTGGGGTTGAAAACTATATTGCAGAATGTTATGCCTATACTTACAGTAGAGACATTTGGATCTTTTGCAGAGATGGAGGCAAATAATGCAGACAGTTTTTTTCATTATTTTGTAGCTACAAATGTAGTACTTGCCAACCGTCCGTTCTTTACAGACAATCGTCATAAGACTATTGTGCTCACAACATCTAATGATCCCAACTCACAATTGAGTGATTTTCATTGCGTGTGTATCAATCAAGACGAGGAACAACTCGTCAAGTCTTTACTATTTTTGGAACAGAGTGCCCATGCACACGGCAAAAATCTACCACCTGTACCCAAAGTATTGAATGCAAAATTGCTAAGCGACCGCGAAATAGAAGTCCTTTCGCTTATTGTCGAGGGATTTATAAACAAGGAAATAGCAGACAAGCTCAATATAGGTCTGTCTACTGTCATTACGCATCGTAAGAACATAATGGATAAACTTGGTCTAAAGAGTGTATCCGCACTTACAATATATGCAGTAATGCATGGTTATGTGGATATAAATAAAATCTGAACAATATTTTTTTAATAAAATATTCTGCAAAATGCATGCTATAGCAGCAAAAGAGCATGAATATTATTAAAATTAAATAATGGTTTAACATAGGGACAAAAAAAATCGAGAAGTTCCCTCCCCGAATTGACCTGTTGCAGTATCTTACTGCACACAGGGGACATCTCATCTCATCCTTTCTCTCAAATTTAACAATCGTCTTAATTGACTTAGTCTAATACCTGTTGTCCCTAACTTACAATCTTTTTTACTTACCTTAATCTAATACCTGTTGTCCCTAACTTACAATCTTCTTTACTTACCTTAATCTAATACCTGTTGTCCCTAACTTACAATCTTTTTTACTTACCTTAATCTAATACCTGTTGTCCCTAACTTACAATCTTCTTTACTTACCTTAATCTAATACCTGTCATCCCTAACTTACAATCTTCTTTACTTACCTTAATCTAATACCTTTAATAACTTAAACAAATTTTCCTATTAACCTTAATCTAATACCTTAATAATCTTATTTACCTTAACTATTAACCTTTTGATGATGCAAAGATACAATGATTTTTAAATCAAGTCAATACTTTTATCATGATATTTGTATAAAAGTACCAAATTCTTGATATAAATCAACTATTATGTGTACGGACACACAAAAATTGTGTACGATAACAGTATGTTGTGCAACATACTAACCTTTATCAAATGAAATAGTGAACTTGGTATGAACTTTCTCAATAGTATCAATATTTATCTCCGCATTGTATATCCTGAGAATTTTAGCAGAGAGAGCCAGACCTATGCCATTTCCCGCATATTCGCGAGTGTTAGTGGCACGATAGAAAGACTGGAAAATATGTTCAACCTCCGACTCAGGTATACCGATGCCATAATCTTCTATTTCTATTATAATCTTGTCAACAGTCTGTTTGAGACGCAAGTCTATCTGTTTTTTAGAATATTTTGTCGCGTTATTCAGAAAATTCTGTATAGCTACCTGCAACAGATATGGATTGGCATCAAGCATTACGTCTGATTTAGACTCATCAGAGAAAACTACACGTTCGGTTGACTGGGCCAAACCTTGCAGAAAACCATTCAACTTTATTGTCGTAGATTCCTGTTGAGTAAGATCATCATCATGTCTAGACAGGAACAGTAGATGTTTAATAAGCAGAGACATACGTTTACTTTCCGAATATATCCTTTGTAGAGACTCAATATATTCGTCTTGGTTACGCTCTTTCATAAGCGTAATTTCGCATTCACCCTGTATAGCTGTAAGTGGATTGCTGAGTTCGTGCGATGCTGCACTGACAAATGATTTCTCAGAGCGGAACGCTTCGCTGATACGGTCAAGCATATCATTAAGGTTGTGTACCAGTCCATCCAGTTCATCCTTATTGCCGGTATCCTTTAGTCGTACATCCATATCATTACCCCTTATACCTTTAAGATGCTCAAGAATCTGTTTCAGAGGGCGTAGTATTCTGCCTGAATATAGATGTCCCATTAGAACAGTAATAGCAATACTTATTATGAGAAGTATGAGCGATAGATATAGAGTATGCTGTTGTATCTTATATCCGTATTTGTTGTGGGCCATCACAATTATTATGAATTTCCCTTGATTATCCGGACAATAAAGTACGGCACCGTCCATCACACCTTTCGAAAAATTGATAGGTTCACCATTGTATATTTCCTTTTGTTCATTTTCGCTTAGATAAAGGTTAAGCGTATCATCCAAAGCCTTGCGGTTACCGTTTATTCTCATAACAGTTTCACTGGCACGTGGCAGCAGTTCGCTGTATTTACGCTCTATAACCTTATATTCATCAGCGTTCATCTCGTCAGCCTTGAAATGTTTCTGAGCTGCAAGATATGCCTTTTCGCAAAGATTAGCCTCAAACACACGGTCTATGTATCTGGAAGTGAATACATAGAAAACCATAATGATGAACATGGCTATACCGAATGTAAGGCAAGTATAGAATAATACAATTTTGTGACCTATCTTCATTCTCCTTATTTATTATTCAGACATGATATATCCAACCCCGACTATCGTATGTATCAGTTTGTGATCGAAATCTTTGTCCACCTTTGTCCTTAGATAGTTTACATAAACATCTACGACATTGGTATTAGTGTCAAAATTCTTGTCCCATACATCCTTAAGTAGGGTAAGACGACTTATTGCAGTATTTTGATGAGTCATAAAATACTCCAGCAGTTTATATTCTTTTACCGTTAGGTCTATATCGTTACCCCTGCGCGTTGCCTTTCTGTTGCGGCAATTCAGTTCCAGATCAGCACAATGTAGTTCGGCAGTAGTGTTATTGTCAGATGCACGCCTCAGCAGAGCTTCTATCCGGGCCTCCAGTTCTGTAAAACTGAAAGGCTTAACCAGATAGTCGTCTGCGCCGGCTTTTAGACCTTTAACGATATCATCAGTAGTGCCAAGAGCCGTGAGCATTATCACAGGCGTTTTGTAACCGTATTCGGCACGATATTTAGCGCACATCTCCAGGCCATTCATCTTTGGCATTATGATATCGAGGATAAGGAATTCAAAATTGTCCGTCTGGGCTTTCATCCATCCTTCCTCTCCATCATTAGCTACAGTCACATTGTGCCCAAGCTCCTTCAGTCCGCGCTCTATAAATGAGGCAATGTTAACCTCATCTTCCACCAATAATATTTTCGCCATATAATATATAGTTGAATTAAATATACAAAGTTAATAAATTATAGCCTACGTTGTACCATTTTTCCATGTTTATCGTACAAAACATTGCCATAAATTTTTTGTACAATAAGTGGGAATACAAATAATACGAAAGTAGTAGCAGTCATAAGTCCTAATGTGGCCATCACAGCAGTCATCACTACTGGCCTTACCCTAGAGTGCACACTATTTCTGACAGATTCATGCAAAGATACGCATAGCACCGTTAGAAACCAAACTCAAGAATTTATTTTTCTTTTCTCTTACATCCTTTTTTAGTAGCATACCGACATTACTGGCACAAGTGTAAATATAAGAACCCCAAGCAATGCAAAACCCAGTGTATATGCCAGTGGCGAGAACATTTTACCTTCAACTTTCTGAAATGAGAATATAGGTAGTTACTATTCTTACGTAATGGTCTGTTACATGAAAGCGATTGATCAGTGAACTATTCCTGAGCAGGGCTCTGTCCACCACCCAAACTACGATATACATCAACCATACTTGAAAGTTGTTGTGCCTTAGCATCTAGGAGTTCCATTTTTGCGTCCAAAGCATCACGTTCATCCATTAATACATCCAGATATGTACAGCGACTATTCATATACAACATACGGGCTATATTTATTGATTTGTCGAGTTTCTGTGATTCTTCTTCCTTCAATTGGTAATATTTATCCAAGTTGTCTATCTTCGACATCAGCGTACATACTTCTGAATATGCAGTGAGTAGAGTCTTGTCATATTCATAAAGAGCCTCTATCTGTTGTGCATCAGCAGACTGGAAGTTTGCCTGAATAGCCTTTTTATTAATTAGCGGACCAGTAAGTCCACCTAGCACACTAAAGGCCAAAGACTTAGGAAGTTTTGTGAGATATGTAGGATTAAATGCATCCAAACCTAGTGAGGCTGAAATATTTAATGATGGAAGAAATTCCTTTCTTGCCGCATCTACACTCCATTTTGCCGAAGCCAATTCATGTTCTGCCTGTCTAATGTCAGGTCTATTTGTAAGAAGTTCAGAAGGTATTCCTGTCATAACCTTTTGCAGATTTGTTGAAAGAAAAGCATCCTTATTTCTATCTATCTTTGTAGGATATCTGCCAAGCAGTAAATTGAGACTGTTTTCACTCTCAGTAATCTGCTGCTTCAATGTGTATTCATCGGCACGAGCCTTGGCAAGTTCAGCCTCAAATTTCTCTACAGCAAGTTCTGTATCGGCATCAGCTTTCTTCTGAATCTTTGCTATTTCAACAGCCTTCTTCTGCAAGTCAATATACTGGTGAATTAAATCCAGTTTATTATCTAGCGCAAGCAACTCATAATAGTTTGAAGCCACCTGAGAAATAAGAGATGATAATACAGCATTGCGTCCATCTACGGTAGCAAGATAATGCTCAACAGCAGCATGCTTACTTGAACT
This sequence comes from Xylanibacter oryzae DSM 17970, assembly GCF_000585355.1. Classification (NCBI taxonomy): domain Bacteria; kingdom Pseudomonadati; phylum Bacteroidota; class Bacteroidia; order Bacteroidales; family Prevotellaceae; genus Xylanibacter; species Xylanibacter oryzae. The sequence continues at coordinate 488,038 of NZ_KK073873.1, forward strand.
CAGTTTATGCCATAAGTCAACTTCCCAATCAGCAGTAGCACCAATCTGATAATCCATCAATGGCTCTGGCATTGATTTACCTGGTTTAATCTCTGTTGTCGCATTACCAGCACCTTCACTAGTGTATCGACCAGCCTTTGATACACCAACACTTCCACCACCAGATACAGTAGGTATCATCAGTCCCTGCTGAAGAAGCACGCCGCTCTTGGCGATAGCTATCTGTTGAATAGTAATACGCAAATCCTGATTGTTTACCAAAGCAGTATCAATTAGCGAAGCCAATGCAGGATCAGAAAAGAACTGTCTCCAAGGTGTTATAGTGGCAGTAGTGCCAGCTACACTATCCTTCTGAAATTTTGAAGGCAATTGCAACTTAATATGGTCTGTCATATTGGTTGCCTGTGGTGTCTTGCAACTCGTCATGATGAGCGCAGACACCAATACCGTATATAGGATATGTAACTTTTTCATTTCTTATACTTTTTGTCTTTTGTTTCAGTCAGAGGTTTATCTCGTTGATATTTCACCATCTTGAATTTCTCGGCAAGACTTCCAAAGATGTAATACAAGCCAGGAATTATTATCAGTCCGAAGAATGTACCGAACAGCATACCTCCGATGGCTGCGTTACCAATAGTGCGGTTTCCTATTGCACCAGCTCCATGTGCAAAGACAAGAGGAACAAGTCCGGCAATGAATGCAAATGAAGTCATCAGTATAGGACGGAAACGAGCTATAGCTCCCTCGATAGCAGCCTGTCTTATCGGCATTCCTAGATTTCTTCGTTGCACGGAGTATTCCACCATCAGTACGGCATTCTTTCCCAATAGTCCTATCAGCATGACCATCGCCACCTGTGCATAGATATTGTTTTCAAGCCCCATCATTTTCAGGAAGATGAATGCGCCACATATTCCGGCAGGCAGACATGTTATAATTGGCAATGGAAGTATAAAGTTCTCATACTGTGCTGACAAAATAAGATATACGAAGACCAAACAGATAATGAATATCAGAATAGCCTGATTGCCTTGATCTACTTCATCTTTTGAAATACCAGCCCAGTCATAGTCAAAACCATGAGGTAATTTTTTTGCTGCTACTTCTTCTATAGCCTTGATAGCCTGTCCACTACTACATCCCTGCGCTGGCGCACCTGTAACTTCAGCCGAATTGTAAAGATTGTGGCGCGTTATTTCACTCATACCATAAACCTTTTGAAGTTGCATGAAGTCGGCATAAGGCACCATTTCACCTTGGTTATTCTTCACCGTGAGTCCCAGAAGATTGCGGGGATAAGCACGATACTGTGGACCAGCCTGGACAATTACCTTATATGGTTTTCCAAACCGAATAAAACCCGTTTCGTAATCAGAACCAATCATTGTAGACATATTATCCATAGCAGAACCTATCGTTACACCTTTCTGCTCGGCAATATCATTGTTAATACGCAACATATATTGTGGATAACTAGCTGAATAGAAGGTGAAAGCAGAACCGATTTCAGGTCGCTTGTTAAGTTCAGCAACAAAGTCCTTGCTCACCTTTTCCATCTGATGATAGTCATTATTACCAGTTTTGTCTAACAAGCGGAGTTCAAATCCGGATGCTGCACCATATCCTGGTATCGAAGGCGGTTGGAAAAATTCTATGTCAGCTCCAGTGATAGACTTGCATTTCTTTTCAAGATCAGCAATAATTTCCTTTGCAGTATGTTTACGATCTTTCCATGACTTCAAGTTTATCAGACAAGAACCTGAGTTAGCACTAGTTCCCTCAGAAAGGATTTCATATCCTGCAAGAGAAGAAACACTCTGAACGCCATCTTCTTTCTCAACGATGTTCAACAACTGATGAGCCACCATATTAGTTCGCTCTATTGTTGAACCCGGTGGAGTATCAATAATGGCATAAACCATACCTTGATCTTCTTCTGGAATAAAACCAGATGGAAGAGAATTATTTACAAAAAATGCAATGATGCACAATAATAGAAGCAAAGGCAATGTGACAAATTTGTTGGAAACTGTATGCTCCAACACCTTATTATATCTAATAACACCCTTGTTAAATCCTGCATTAAACTTATCGAGTAGCTTGTGAAGCCATGACTTTTTAATATTCTTATCCTGTTCTCTAGTCAATATAAGCGCACAAAGTGCAGGGGTAAGCGTCAAGGCCACAAATCCAGAAAGGATAATACTTGAAGCCATTGTGATTGAGAACTGACGATAGAATATACCTTCAGGTCCTCCCATAAAGGCAACAGGGATAAATACCGAAGCCATTACAAGCGTTATGGCAACAATAGCTCCACTGATCTCTTTCATCGCTTCCTGTGTTGCCTCCAAAGGCGAAAGATTTTCTGTGGCTATCTTCACATTGACAGCCTCAATCACCACTATCGCGTCGTCCACCACTATACCGATAGCCATGACAAGAGCGAAAAGGGATATCATATTTAGCGTTATGCCGAAAGCCGACATCACGGCGAAACTTCCTATCAACGATACAGGTACAGCCATACATGGTATGATTGCAGACCGCCAGTCACCAAGGAATATAAGCACAACGATTGCTACAAGTACGAACGCCTCAAAAAGTGTATGTATAACCTTATCTATTGACGCATCAAGGAATCGACTGATATCATAACTCAACTCATAATGCATACCCTTAGGCATGTCTTTCTGCAGTTTTGCCATTGTCTTTTTTACGTTCTGAATAACATCACGAGCATTTGAGCCATAAGCTTGCTTCAACGTTATAGCAGCAGAAGGATGGCCATTAAGAGTAGAATAGATATCATACATCTCGGTTCCAAAATCTATAGTTGCAACATCTTTAAGACGTACAAACTGTCCATTAGGATTAGACTTCAATATAATATTTCCATACTCTTCTGGTGTCGTATATCGGCCTGGATATTTCAACACATACTCAAAACTTTCAGGTCGCTTACCAGAACTCTCACCAAGTTTACCTGGTGAAGCTTCGATACTCTGATCTTCCAAAGCCTGAGTAACATCATCTGCAGACAAATTGTAGGCAGTTAGTTTATCAGGTTTCAACCATACACGCATCGCATAGTTACGAGTACCTAGAATATCCAAGCTACCCATACCGTCTACACGTTCCAATTCAGGAGATATATTTATATCTGCATAGTTGAAAAGAAACTTCTGATCAGCTTTTGGGTCATTACTGTATATATTTATATACATAAGGATGTTAGGTTCCTCACGCGAAATCTTAACACCTTCACGTACAACGGCTGGTGGTAACTTATTAATAGCCGCCGAAACTCGGTTCTGTACATTAATAGCATCCACATTAGGATCTGTTCCCAATTTGAATACCACATTAATCTCACCCTCACCATCATTACCAGCATTCGACTCAATATATTTCATGCCAGGAACGCCGTTAAGAGCTTGCTCCAAAGGAATAACAACAGCCTTTATCAGCAATTCATTGTTAGCACCTGGATAGTCGGCTATAACGTTAACCTTAGGAGGTGATATAGAAGGATATTGGGTAATAGGCAAATTGATCAGCGACAAGAAACCTATAAACACAATAACAAGAGAAACGACGATTGCAAGAACCGGTCTACGAATAAACTTTTTGAACATAATTAGTCGGCTTTTAGTTTTATAGACTGCATCACTTCAGCCGGACTCTTATAACGGATAGAAATACGATCTCCGTCCTTCACCTTCTGTATACCGTCTATCAAAATTTTGTCAGTAACTGACAAACCTGATGTTACTACATATATATTTTGTTTTTCAAAAGCTATTTTTATAGGACGCGCATGAACATAACCACCGGCATCAACAACAAAAACATATTTCTGATCTTGAATCTCATAAGTTGCCTGCTGAGGAATGAGCATCGCATTTCTTGCAGGAATATTCATTCTAACAGTACCAGTCTCACCATTTCTAAGAATATGATTAACATTAGCAAACTTAGCACGGAAAGAAATATTACCTGTTCCATTGTCAAACTCTCCCTCTACATTCTGAAAATATCCTTTTGCAGGGAATGTTGTTCCGTTTGCAAGAATAAGAGTAAGTGGCAGTTTATTTCTCTCTGCAGCATGCTGTTGATAATCCAGATATTCTGGTTCTGACACATTGAAGTAAACATATACATTATTATTATCAGAAAGACTTGAAATCAAGTCACCATCTTGCAACAGACTACCTCTCTTGTTTGGTATTCTTCCTAAAATACCAGTAAAAGGAGCGCGAATAAGCGACAACTGCTTGTGCTCAGTGGCAATACGATAATCTGCCATTGCCGCAGTCAACTTAGCTTTTGCCATCTTGCGAGCATTCTTTGACACAATATTATTTGCAGCCAAAGTAGAAGTATTCTGTAAATCAATGCGAGCCTGCTCAGCTTCAGCTTTTGCCTTTTCTACTTCCTGCTGTGCCCCAACCATAAGAAGACGGAACAAAGGCTGACCGGCTCTAACCACCTGTCCTTCGTCAACATATATATCTTGAAGTATACCACCTTGTTGTGCTCTAATCTCAATATTTTTTTGCGACTGTATATTAGCTACATAGTCTTTTGAGATAGACGTATTTGTCACTTCCGGAGTTGTAACTGAATAAACAGTAGATACATCCTTTTCTTTAGTAGATTTACAACTTGTTGTTATCAGCGCCATACCAACGGCAAAAATAAACATTTGTTTATTCATATTTTAACTAAATAAATTTATGGGTGCAAAAGTACTTATATTTAAAGTAGAAAGTCATAATAATCACTTAAAAGAACTTAAAGTGGAATTAAAAGTTTCTAATATGTATTCATGGCAAACAAGCCAAAAAAACACTCGGCGTCGCCTATCGTTATTTTGACAGGCTCCGCCGATGTTTTACCTAGTGAGATAATGTTATCCGCAAACAATATTAAACAATATAAAACAAACGTTCTTTTAATTTTCATACTTTATTCTTGTTATATTTGTGGCAAAATTACATCCTTTTTATGTTAGAAATTAAGAAATCCGATTACATTGTTCTTATCTGAAATTAGAAAGTGATTAGAAAAATGTTACAGAAATTTCTTGTTTATGGCTTTTTATGCCTAAATTTGCCAACAGAAAAATTATATATAGATGGGTAAGAAACAATACAAAGAAGATAATCAATACTTTTTGGTGTCAAAATCGCATGAGCCGGATGTTAAGAAACTTTCAGATGGAATCTTGTACAAAGAACTTAAGAATGGCGATGGACCGTCACCAACACCTGACAGTATAGTATCAGTATACTATAAGGGAATGCTTATAAGTGGTAAAGTTTTTGATGACAATACAGACGGTAACTGTGCAGAAGCTCTTCGTCTTAAAGATCTTATAGCAGGTTGGCAGATAGCCCTTCTGCGTATGCATGTAGGTGATAAATGGGAAATCTGTATCCCTTCTGAATTAGGATATGGTAAGGATGGTTCTTTACGTATACCAAAAAATTCAACACTTATTTTTGAAATTGAACTCGTGGGATTAGCTTAATTTCGTTTTGTAATATGGAAATATATAATCGTGTTGTTCTGTATTTCCATATTATTATTCTATACTACGTATTTCGCTTATTTATCGGTATAAAAATTTGTTTTAGTTTTTAAATAGACATACCTTTGAATTTACAAAAATAATTAATAAAAAGATATGAAAAAAGTGAGCGTTAAATATGTTAATATGTTTGCAAGATTGAATAATTTTGCTAACACACACACACACACACACACACACACACACACACACACACACACAGCTTATATAGACTCTTAAATTTTTTGAAGAAGATATATTTTATATCTTCAAAAAATTGGTCAATTTTATTTTTTTTGCCGTTTTTAGCCTATCTAGGCAGCTATATTCGTGCCCATATTTTTGCGTCAAAATCCGTTTCCTCTCTTGCTTTTTTATGTATATTTCTTATGTCATGTGCGTCAGAAACGTCTGTACCGGGATCAGACTTTTCAGATATTTCATTGATACATCTGGATCTGTCCTCCAATAAGTCAGACAGTACCGGTAATACAACCAGGGCGAACGGTACACTTCTCTATTATGGGGTATACAACTATACTTCAGGCCGGCAGGGAACTAATACAACCCAGGCCAGTATCGTAATGCTTAACAAGCCTGTAACATTAAGAGTAGTTGTACGCCAGCTTAAGGAAACCTTTGGAAATGGTTCATATAGTGTCGTCATTTCAGGCTTCCGCAGTATGATGACCTTTACCGGTCAGATTACGGGCGATTCAATAGATTACAGTCCACAGTCTGCGTTTGATAGTAACAATCAGCTTGTAACAGATGCTGTCCGTTCATTCCCCAACAAGACAGGCGAGCATGTTACAGTATCTGTATACCAAAATCCAAGCGGAGGTAAGTCTAATGCCAAAACCTCAAATTCTACATATGGAACCTTGATATGGAGTACCACATTAAAGACGGCTTACGAAGATATTGCTAGCGGTTATATAGGCACAATAGATAAGAATATGGCCAATACATCCACAAACTATGCTTACTATTATTGCCACAATTACAGTGATGGTACAACAAAGTCTTTTACAAACAGCGGTTGGTATCTCCCAAGTGCAGGCGATTGGTGGGATGTGACTGCAAATTTGGGAAGCTTTTCAGATGCACAGAAGACAACGATAAAGTCAAATCAGACCAATACTACATCTCTTGGTGCATATGTGATAACAGGTCTGCCAAGTACGTATTTTGATAGTTTTAACACGAAACTGTCAGCAGCAGGTGGAGATCAAATAAAACTTGGTTCAGGTGCCTATTATTTTTGGTGCGCGTCAGAGATCGGTGGTAGTTATGCTGTGCGCGTCCTCTTCGTCAGTTCTTACGTCTACTTGAACAGCGACAATAAGATTAGCGGTTATAACTATGTTAGGGCGGTACTAGCATATTAATCTATTTATTACTTTGAAATTTAAAAAAATGAAGAATCAGTTAATTACTGCCTTTAGACGGCCGACACATAAAAAAATCTGTTTAATGGCATTATCTGAGGAGCGTCCAATATATAGGCAACTGGTAGCAGAGAGAGTAAAATCATTTCCACGCTTTTATCGTTAAACGTTTTGATATAAGATATAACAAGCATCATGCCCGTAATTATGATGAACGAAGAAATAGATGTGGGTCGACTCGATTCCTTCCCGTTTCTATTATCTCGCAGTGTCGACAAATATATTCTCAGTGGAGACACCCCCGTGTTGTCACCTGTGGTCGTGAGATTACAGCGGTCATAATGTACGGCATGATGCTTTTAAAATAAAAGCATCAGATGTCATCTGATACATGTACATTAAAAAAAAGTAATATCATGAGAATAAAAGAGAAGTCATTAGAAATGGAGCATGCAGGAGGCATAAAGAATGCCTTCCTTCATAATATGAGTCATGAAATACGTACGCCCTTAAATTCAATAGTAGGTTTTATGCAGCTACTGGATACAGATGTAACCGCCGAAGAGCATGATCTCTTTGTAGGTATCATACATCAGAATACCGAACTGCTGGTACATATGATAGACAATATGCTCCTGATGGCCTCTCTTGAATGCGGTGAGTATCCCATATCCCCGATAGAGTTTGATATCAGCTCACTGATGCACGACCTGGCAGAAGCCCTGCACGGCTATATTCATGCAGGCGTAGAACTGAAAGTAAAGGTACACAAACCGCAGTATGTACGTTTAGACCTTAATAGCCTTAGACGAGTGCTGAAAGCCTTGATACTGAATGCCAACAAGTTTACACCAAAAGGCAGCATAACAGTAGATTATAATGTAGACGGTGATATGTTTAATGTGTCTGTGGCTGATACCGGCATCGGCATAGCTGTGGAAGACCGTAAGAGAATATTTGGTAAGTTTGAGAAACTGGACCATTTCTCTCAGGGATTAGGTTTAGGTCTGCCGATATGCAAGGCTATAGTTAAAAAGTTAGGCGGTAGGATAGGAGTGCAGTCAAAACTCGGATGCGGGTCTACATTCCGGTTTAGTGTGCCATATTGCGATAGACGCGAATAGCGTCACGCAATACGACATAAACCATTTTTACAATTATGCTACGAGTTTCAACCTAAGACTGTTTAGAACCACGCTCACACTGCTCATAGCCATCAAGGCACTTGCCCACATAGGTGTAATCTGAAAGTCGCAAACCTTATATAATACACCCGCAGCAAGTGGTATACATATTATGTTATAGATAAAGGCCCAAAACAGATTCTCATAAATCATACGAGTAGTCTTTCTGCTTAATAATATAGCATCAGGTATGCGGCGTAGGTCTGAACCCATAAGCGTAACCTGAGCTACATCCATAGCAATATCAGTACCTTTACCCATGGCAATGCTCACATCGGCAGCTGCAAGAGCCTGCGAGTCGTTGATGCCGTCGCCTACCATAGCCACGTGCTTGCCTTCGGCTTGCAATTTCCTTACCAGATTCTCTTTGTCTTGAGGCATAACCTTGGATTGATAATGCTTAATACCGGCTTTCTCGGCCCAATAACGTGCGGCCTCGTCTTTATCTCCACTCATCATATAGACATCTATACCTTGGCTCTGCAGACTATCCATAGCCTCGCGCGCATGCGGCTTCAATGTTTCACGTTCTTCTAAGCTAAGAGCGTCTGACCGGGTGAAGTCAACGTCCTTGTTGGGTTCGGTAAGAGTTCCTGTCTTGTCTATAACCATGGCATCTACCTTGCGTATATTCTCAAGCGCTGTAGCGTCTTTGATAAGTATATTTTTTTGAGCAGCCTTGCCAATGCCTACCATTAGGGCAGTAGGAGTGGCCAGCCCCATAGCGCACGGACAGGCTATTACCAGTACAGATACTGCCGATGTGATGGCATGTGGCAGCATAGCTGTACCGCCTACAATCCACCATACGATGAATGTGACTATAGAGATTGCCAATATCGAAGGTACAAATATCATAGCTACCTTGTCAACAACCCTCTGTACAGGTGCTTTTGAGCCCTGAGCTTCTTGTACCATCTTTATGATATGGGCAAGCATAGTCTTGCTGCCCACCTCTTCGGCTTTAAAGCGGGCTATACCCTGTTTTACCATGGTTCCGGTCATCAGTTTGTCGCCTTGAGTCTTGCTTACAGGTACAGGCTCGCCACTTATCATGCTTTCGTCAACATAAATGTCTCCTTTGATGATAGTTCCGTCTACCGGCACCTTATTACCCTGATGTATTTCTATCATATCACCGGGTTTAAGTGTAGAGATTGGTACTTCGCTTACGTTATCTCCATCAACAAGCAGGGCTGTCTTGGGGGCCAGTCCCATCAAAGCCCGTATGGCAGATGCAGTACCGTCTTTGGCACATTCCTCCATAAGTCGGCCGGTTAGTACAAAGGTGATAATCATAACCGATGCATCGTAATAGTGCATGGTACTGAAATTACTGAATATGAAAGCCACACAGGTACTTAGTGCCACCAATGTATCCATGTTTGCCATGCCGTGGAGCAACTGTTTTGATGTATTGACATAAAACTGCCGACCGCAATATATGATGTTCAATAGTGCCAATAGCATCATTGTCTGGTTGGATATGTTATCGTTGCCAATATTGATCCATCCCATAGACAGACTCATCGTGAGTATAGCAAAAATCCATGATACAACGACTTTACGCCTCAGATTCCTGTAGGCATTCTTTTCTATTTCCACTACAGAGCGCTCTTCTTCTATCACAAGGTCATAACCAATCTTAATCACCTCGTCTTTCATTGTCTGAGGTGATATCACTTTATCGTCATACTCTATCAGAGCCGTGCGTGCTGCGAAATTGACGGCCGCCGATGTTACTCCTTGCAGAGAATTGAGCTTTTTCTCTACATTAGTAGCGCAACCTGCGCATGCCATCCCGAGGACAGCTATAGTTTTCTTTTCCATTTGTTTTTCTTTTGAAGATGATAATTAATACTGTTGCAAAGTGGCGCAGAATTATCTTCTGTTACTTTCGACAGAAACCTCAAAAGAGAAATTTTTAGTAGGAGCATATCTTACCGCTGCTCCGATGCGATCACCTATATCACTCATACCATACATGTAACGAGGCATAAACCTGTCATTAGCAAGTGATTTTTGCAGATATACATATCCTGACCAATGCTCGTCGAACTGATATCCCAACACTGCGTTGAGACCTACATTGCGAGATGAATAGCGCCCCCAATTAATGTTGTCGAAATATCCACCCAGAGCCAGTGATAGCTTTTTGCTAAGAGGTACGGCATACATCATCGAGATGTTTTGAGCAAACCCGGCGCCGCTATTTGCTCCCTTTCCGAAAGAAGCGAATACTGATGCACCCAGATTCACATTCATTCCCGGATGCAAATCCCATGAATTGTAGCCCCAATAGTAATAAGGAAACATATTGATAGGTGCCATTGTGCCACGGTCGGTGAGCGTAGGCAGGTTAAGTGTTATAGAATCGTTTACAGGTGCTATAGCCTTTGCAGGCTGTAAGCCACTGTTATCAGGAGCAATATCATTATCGGAGAATTCTATCCCGTTGACGATATCGGATGGTGATGCCAAATTTCCCTTGTCGGCAACTTTCTGTCTGAAGTCGCCTGCTTTGAAATCACTTTGTGCATTGGCAGCACAAAGTGATAATATTGCGAATATAATAATAATAGTTCTTTTCATGTTAGCAAAGTTAGTACATCTATGATAAATAACAAAATAAAAATCATAGAAATTGCAAACATTTTACTATTAATTATCCCTTATAAAGGAATGTTATATTTTACGGTCTTTTAGTGCGTTTTTTCCTTATTTACAGATTCTACGACTTCTTCGACCATCGATTTGTTGGCAAAACGATTTGCATATGAAGAATAATCCGGACGAACGCGTTGGTATTTTGTATCTTGGAACAGCGGACTTGATATGATATGGTCGGCTGTAGTGCGGTTGCAACAGAGCACGATGTTTTCTACACTGCAAAGACGTGTCAATGCGCGGACATCAGAATCGTGTGGCTGTAATGTCATTGGGTCTGTAAAGAAAAATAGATAATCAATACTGCCGCCTACAATCAATGAACCCATTTGCTGGTCTCCACCCAACGGACCGGAATTTAGTATAGTGAAGTCCCATTCTTCATCAGGATGCTTTTTAGTAAGAGCTTCAAGAATAAGTTTACCGGTAGTTCCGGTTGAATAGAACTTATGACCTCTCAACTTGCTTGAATTCCATAGACACCATTCCATCAAATCCTTTTTGTTTGCATCATGTGCAACTAAGCCGATATTCCTTTTTACAAATTCTTCCATAGTAATATTTTTAAATTAATAGAGTGTTTCAATCAGAGGCAAATATAAATAAAAGATATTGGAATGCAAAGGAAATAATGAAAAAGATGCTACTTTCACTTCATAAATAGTATATCATTATCCTTTCAAAGGATTCTCTATACTATGATATTATGTCACGTATGTCCTTGATCAACGAATAGGTGTTCTTTAATGATTCAAATGAAGAACGACAACTGCTGCTTTTGCATTCAACCAAGTCGACAAAATTTTTTATCTCATTGAAATAACCTTGCGTATATATTTGATTGTTTGCCATTACTGGTGAAAAATTATTCCTTGCAGATAATTTTACATATGAAGAATGTCTATGCATAAACTTTTCAGTTGGTACGCCAAATATAGCCTTGCTTTTTGAGGAGAATGCAAGCTCTTCCATTTGTTTTAGAGAATAAGTTCCGTTGGCTGCATTAATAGTTATTGATTCGCATGCATCAGCCCATGTGTATGCTGTTGAAAGTTCAAGTATGCCTGTTGTATCGCAATGCTGAAGAATCAGCATAATGGTCAGACCACCATCTTTATTCTTTACATAATCGATACCTTTAATCTTAGCCTCGCCAAAAAGATATACTACGTAGTCAAGCGGATGTATGAACAAATCAAAAAGAGGATCTCCTTCAGGATATAGGCCTGTAAGGTATTTCAAGTTATAACTTATGCATTTGTCGTGTTTTATTCTATCTGTCAAAGCGTCTGTGAGTGGCGAATACCTCTTCTGCAATCCAGCCATTGAGACAGGTGAACCATATATCTTTACCTTGTCAATAAGATTATTCAATTCTTCAAGAGAATAACAAGGAGGCTTCTCTATGAAAAGAGATTTCCCGCTTTTTAATATCTTTGAAGCTAAATTATAATGTGAAGCAGGTGAGGCCGAAACAAATATTCCTTTAATTTCCTTATCTTCCAATATTTCATCAATGGAGGTCGTTCCCTTTACTCCTGCATATTTGTGTTGTATCATTTTTGCTTTATCGGTAGACTGGCAACAGATATATTTTAATTTAACTTGCAGGTAATTCAGAATGGGGTATAAGTTATTAAGGCTATGGCTTCCTATCCCTACAAATGCGTAGTTGCCGTAATAGACATTCCGCAATAGTTTTCTACTGTTTATGTCTTTGTACCTGTGTATTAATCCATTTATGTATTTCATATTATGTAAAATTACTTTTCGATTTCTGCAAAATATTGTTTGTAAGTCTGTTTTTTGTCTTCCGACCATTGATATTCTCCATAAAAAGCTTCAATAACCCTTTTGGGAAATAGTTTCTCAAAATTTCTCAAAAGGATTATATCATATTTCCTATGATAGTTTATCCAGCAACCATTGCATTCTTTGGTATATTTACATTGTATGCTGCATGAATCTTTGGAATTGAAAATCTCGTCTAATGATTTCTCGTGTATGTTCCCCAAAATTACATCCAGATTCTGGCACAGTGGGACATTGCCGTTAGAATGAATGACCAATTCGCTGAAAATGCTCTGGCATCGCAACTTAAGATGTCCATTACGCCATTCATCATAAAAAGCTACAAAATCATAGTTCTCGTCTGTATCATGAATATTGTTAGGGATATGTCTGATGTAATTCTCCATGTCGGCAGAAAGCAGCTCGCCTGAAGTATCAAAAAAGGACATAGTACCATATATACCTATACGTACATCTATACCATACCTTTTGGCCACATTTATAACAAATTCCATATCCTTGAAATTATTCCATGGAGACAGGCAAAACATTAATGACATGGGCACAACATCCTTAAGAGACTCTACTACATCAATAACCTTATCATAACCATCTCTGCCTCTCATCTCCAGATATGTATTACGATTGCCGTCGAGCGAAACATATAGATGGGCCGGATGATACCTTTTTACCATATCTTTCACCTTGGTAGGAGCAAGACAGTTAGACAGAAGTGTATAGTTGGGATGGTTATTCATAAACCACTCCATTATTTCATTTGCCTGTGGATGGAGTACGAACTCACCACCTTCAAGTCCTATTACGGTCTTTCTTGTTATACACTTACTCTTCATTATTTTCTTAATGTCGTCAAGTGATAGATGCTCCTCCGGTTTTTTCCATATAGAGCAGTGTTTGCACTTAGACTGACATAGAGTCGTAGAATATATCATCAGCGAACTCAATGTCTTATGTTGCGGACGAGTGATATTGTTGAGATATAGACGTCCATTATGGACGTAGTCACTAATACTGTACATTATTCTTTTTAATTTAAGGGTTCTATGAGTATAGTCCCCCAAAATCAAAAAGACTGCTTGACGTTTCTTCTTTTTACCACGTAAACCTAATACCGAATGGCATAGTTACATAGAATGGATGTTCTGTCCATATCGTGTGAGTACTGCTTCCCGTTGGTATGTAATAGTTGAGCGTCGGTTCAAGATAGACACTAAAGTTAGGTGTCAGCTTATATTGCAGGCCAAAGCTTGTATTCAGCGACCACTGTAAAGGAACATTCACTTTACTACTGCCTATATCCATAGGTATAGAGTCGGTGAGGAGCCGTTCGTTGATTTTTCCGCCTAGAGGGATATTAATCAATAGTCCGGCAGACCCGTAAGCTGATACTCTCTTATATCCTATTATGCGATATGAGAGACGCAATGGTATACCGAGATAGTGCACTTTCTGGTATTTGCATATATTGTTGCTGCCGCTGCCCATTGTGAATGTTGATTTCAGCATAGAATATTGAAGTCCTGTTTCAAAACTCCAGTTGTCGTTCAGTGTCTTTGTCAATGAAAGACCTATTGTGATAGGCTTTTCGTGCTTCTCATTCTCGATAATACGGCCACTGTTATTCTTGGCGATATTCATCAGAGCAATAGAATCGGCAGGAGAGTGTTCGTTTGTCCTTGTTGCCAAGTCCTTATAAAGTTCTTCCCATGTAGTTATATTTCCGGCATCACTTGTTAATGTATTAGAAGAAATCATCTTGTATACTCCCTGAGCAAGTGCAGGACCTGCAGAACCAGCAAGCAGCATATTCCATTTGCTCTTTTTATGTCTGTGTGTTATTGGGATATTATCATAATCAATTTTATTATAATGCTCAGGAATAGGTATATCTTTTGACTTTGGTGCTTCAGACTTATGCGAGTCTGTTGAGTCACAGATGGCCTGAACAGTATCATTACAGATAGAAGGGTTGCACTCTTTATTGTAATGAGATGTCTCAATCTTATTAGCCATATACTGATTTTTAATCACATTGCCATTTATGCCACTTTCATTTCTTTGAGTTGCATTCTTTTCATTCTTTATCTCCTTACAGACTTCAGACGAATTCTTTATTTTATTAGAGTTGTATGGCTGCTTTCTTTTACAATATTTGTATATTGGCAGCATAAGTATGGCAATGATAATAAGAGTGATGGCACGATAGTCTGATAAGTACTTTCTAAGTATAGCCTTGGCACGGTATAATTGTGATGAAGAAGAATGTGGCTCAATGCCCAGTATGTCAGCTATTTCTTTGTGTGAAAGACCCTCTATAACAGAAAGTCTGAAAATGGTACGATAACCTTCAGGCAATTTCTCTATCATTTCGAGTAGTTCATGTACAGAAATGGAATTATCGTTTTTATATCCTTCTTCAGGTATTTCGATATCCTCTTCTTTTAGTGCAGACAGTTCAATACGTCTTACTGACTTAGACTTCTCCAAATACTTTAAAGATAGATGTTTGGTTATAGTAGTAATCCACTGCCCGAATCTTTCAGGGTTACGCAGTTTACCTATAGATGCAAATGCTATTATAAAGGCGTCATGGACAAGATCTTCAGCATCGTCCTTGTTTCCCTTTATAATTTTTATGCATACGCCTTTCATCTTGTCGGCATATGCATTATATAGGCTTCCAAGAGCATCTGCATCTCCTTCCTTAGCTCGTTCTACAACTCTTTCCAAATTCATACAAGAAATGTCTTTTAATTAGTATAGATATGGTAGTTGTAGAAAGACTGCATGATTTATTGTTATTTTTTTCAAAATATTTTTTTGCCTTTGATATTCTATATTAAATACAGCAATAGCAAGTTTGTCTTCAAAGGTAATAATAATATATTTAATGGCAAAACTTCATTTTCGTTTTTGCGTGCTTATTTCTATACCCATCTGTATGTATGAATCTTTACAATTATGTTCTGAATAAAAAACGTTTTCTAACCTCAACCTCACTATTCTTGCGTAAGTGTATGATTATAAGTGCGTTAAATGAGTGAGGTTTGGTTTTTAAACCTCACTAAACCTCACTGTTTAATTTACGACAATTAAATATTACAAATTTACTCTTGAAAACAGCTTATTTCAATATACAAATCAAGTTGTTTTGTTAAGCAAAATAAGTTGATTTGTCTAACAAAATAAGTTGTTTTGTATTGTAATACCTATGTTTTTAATGTGGTGAATTTAGTTTACAATACTGCTATTGTATATCTTTGTCGTAGATATTTAGTATAGAATAATGATGTAAAAATGGAGATAATATTAAAGTAATTATTTAAGACAACTTATATTGTCAATTAACGATTAAACAGTCAACCACCTTTGGAAAAAGAGGAGTGAGGTTTAGTGTCTTACTCCAAAATAGGTTGACTCCCAAAGACATAAAAAGATGGAAGTATTAAAAGAAAAAGGTTTACAATTCAAGAACAAACGTGGTCCCCATGGAACACCGGAGTGTATCCGTATAGCAACCGTTATCGATGTCCTAAGCGGCATGAGTCGTAATGATGTGGCAAAAAAATATTGTGTTGATCCTACCAATATATCAAGATGGAAGGTTATCTTTGCATCAAGAAAAGAAGTAAAGGAGGAGTTAGCCATGAGAAAGATAACCTCAAAGAAATCTCATTCGTCAATGAGCATGCATCCTGAAGACCAAGTTCTTGAACTTGCCTCAATCAAGAAAGAGTTACTTGATAAGGAAATCCAAATCAGGGATATTCAGGAGCGTCTTGATATAGCCAATACAATGATAGATGTGGCCGAAAAGCTGTTCCACATCGAGATTAAAAAAAAACTTGGTTCGAAGTAGTGAAGAGTCTTTTCGAAGATAAAGAAAACACTTATACAGTAGTTTCTCTCTGCAAGATTATAGGATATACAAAACAGGCATACTATAAACATGAGAATTCAATATCAGAAGATGCTATGCGCCATGAAATAATTATTCAGGCGATATATTCTATAAGAGAAAAGATGCCGGATTTGAGCTGTGACAAGGTTCATAGAATACTATTAAAACGTCTTCCTTCGGATCTGACAATAGGCAGGAAGGCAACATACGATCTGATGCGAATACACGGTCTTATCCGACACAAGCGCTGCTATCGTACACAAACGACCTTGACCGTTTATAGGTTGGAATATCACGATTTGATAAAGGACCTATTCATAGACCATCCTAATCAAGTATGGGTTGCTGATATAACATATATCCGACTAGAGTCCGGTGACTTTATTTATCTTGGGCTTATAACAGATCTATATTCCCGTAAGATAATTGGATGGAATTTGTCAGAAAGCCTTGCACAGGAAGGTGCGATGTCTGCATTGAAGATGGCTTTGGCAATGTTACCTGCAGGTGTGATGCCGATACATCATTCAGACCGGGGCTGTCAGTATTATAGCAAAATATATACGGATCTACTCAAATCTGTTGGTATGCAAATTAGCATGTATACGGATGGTGACCCAAGAAATAACGCCGTTGCCGAGAGAATTAATGGAACAATCAAAAATGAAATGCTCTGTGATAAAGTAATCTATGGATTGGATGATGGATTTATAAAAGTTTGTAGGGCTATTCATATATATAATGATGAACGTCCTCATTTAAGCCTTGATTATCATACACCAGAAGAAGCTTATCATATGAGTGGAAATATAAGAAGACGATGGAATACTAATTATAAAAAGAAGGAGGTACTACTTGAAATAATAGAAAAGTAATTTTGAATGTTCAAAGATATATAATATCTTTGCAACGACTACTCCATGTCTAGTACTCAAACAAGTTACGAAGTCAACCTGGAGTGATAATTTTTAAAAAGTAATTATTTAAGACAACTTATATTGTCAATTAACAATTAAACAGTCAACCACCTTTGGAAAAAGACATAGTGAGGTTTAGTGAGGTTTAAAAGCTAAACCTCACTCGCATAAAATGCTGCTAATCAATTGTTTATATTAAAATAGTGAGGTTGAGGTTAGAAAACGTTTTTTTGAAAATAAAAATCATCATCTGAAAAATGACATGGTCGAAGAACTAAAACGGTTAATTTTGTCTTTTATAGAAAGAAAAAATTAATAAAAAGTTTCCTTATGATAAAGAAATAATGTGTTGTTATAATGTACGATAGTAGATGAATATAATGGAATAATGTCTTTACCTACACTCTTTTCTATCTTTGAATTTATCTTATTTTTTCATTTATAGGTTTAATCCATTTTCGATATTTGTTCTCAACTCATTAATAAACCGTGCCATCGGTGCACCATCCATCACATCATGGTCTATAAGGATAGATGCATTTAATATCTCTCTAATGGCAATTTCGTTATCTATTACAGCCGGCTTTTTGATAATAGAGCCAATCCCGAAACATATTGGGTGTACAGATATTGGAATAAACCAGCCATTGATTTTCCCCATCATTCCGATGGACGTAAATGCTACATTTCCCATTCTATTGAATGCAAATTTGGGATGTTTCAATAGATATTTCCAAAAAAGTAATCTGAGAAATCTTGGGAGCAAATAGTAAATACGTTCTGCTTGTTTGGCTTTCTTTTGAAGAGTGATATCCTTTTGGGTAAGTTCTTGGTTTTTTGCCATAGAAATCTTTGCTGCTATTGATTCAATGCTGATTTCATTAACTTTCTCTATAACAAGTGGAAAAGGGACTTTTGTCCCATCCAATTTTTTTTCTACAATGATGGATATATTGATGTCATCAAAGATCATCAAATTGTTTTTACCGATCAGATAGGAACTCGCAGTTTCGTGTTTCTTGATTGTTTTTCCAATAACATGAATCAGCCATGCATTAAATGAGATCTTTGTTTGATTCTTTTTGTTGTATTCTCTGATTTTTCTTCTGCTGTCGGTAACGTCAAATTCAAGCAGTCCTACAATATGATGTTTATGTTTACCAATTTCACAAACATCTATACTTGCTATTCTTGAATCCGGAAATAGCTCTGTTTTATAATTTGTCATATTGTGTTGCTTTGCTATGCTTCAAAATGTTTAGACTGCAAATATACAAATTTTATTTGTTTATCATTTCGTGTATGATAAAAATGTCTACTTCTGCAGGTAGATCATATTTGAAAGAATGAAATGACAAAAGCTGTTTTTGAACCGGTTTCATCCAATTGGGAAAGAAAACCTTATTTTGATTATTATTATAAGATAATCAAAACAAAGTATAATGTGAATTACCATATAGATATCACAGAGCTTCTGAGCAGGATTAAAAACTTGAATATACGGTTTTATTCCACATTTATGTATGTGATCATGCGTGTGGTCAATCAAAATGAAGAATTCTGAATGAGTTTTGATGAACATAATATGCTTGGTACTTGGAGCTATGTTGTTCCTTCTTATACCATTTTTAATGATGACAACAAGACTTTTTCTGATATATGGAGTGAATATTCTCTTGTGTTCAAGGAATTTTATGATCATGTTGTTGTTGATGTGAATAGATATAAGGATGTCAAGGAGACTAAGGCAAAAGAAAACACTAATTTATCCATATTGACAATGGATGAGGAGGAAACGATCGAAGTTAAAGATAAGAAAATTCGCGTTATTCCTGTATGGAAGTGGATGCGTGAATGAATTTTATCAACAAAAAATTTCAACCCGTGACAATTTGTCGCGGGTTGATTTATGGTTCTATTTAATACCTCTTTATTTGTTGCGATAGCGACAGCATGCTGGTAGTCGATTGTAATCAGCATCAGAGGCTTTCATTTTGCCAACATCATGGCCTGCTTTGACAATAGACCACTGCACCTTCTTTGGAGAAGTCTTTGCATCATCATAAGTAATAACCAACTTGTGACTCTTGATATTCCAAGATGCAGTTTTTACACCATCAACTGATTTCGCAGCTTTTTCTATTCTGGCTTTACAACTACTGCATTTGCCATTTACTGAAAAAATACTCTCAACTGTTTTCGCTGATGCTACACTGACAGAGAGTGCAATCATCATCATCATTACCATTCTTTTCATTGTTTTTTCTTTTTAAATTGTTAATTACTAAATTACTGATTCATCATTGAATGCTTTCCGTCCAACTGTGCACTCGCATCAATAGCAAATGTACCATTTACGACAATCTCATCACCATCTGAAAGTCCATTTATAACTACATAACTATTTGGTAGAGAAGGGCCAAGCACAACATTCCGCATTGTGAATGTAGGTTGACTACTGTACGGATCTTTCACATAAACGATAGAACGTCTGCCTGTCCATAAAACTGCTGATTTGGGAACAATAATATTATGTTTGTATTGCCCCATTGACACAGAAACAATTCCAGAAACGAGCATTTCGGGTTTGAATTTCCCTGTGCTATTATTAAGTTCTACCCGCACACCAGCTGTTCTAGTCTGGTTGTTCAATATTGGGTCAATAAAAGATATTCTTCCACTAAACACCTGACCGGGAATAGCATCAGTGGTAAAACTAATAGATTCTCCTTTATGGATAAATGGCAAATCATCTTCATAAGCCTGGAACATTGCCCATAGCCTGGAAAGATCTGCTATCTGAAGTAATATACTGCCTTGATTAACATAATCACCACGATTAACATTCTTTACGATAACCGTTCCAGAAGTATTAGCCTTAAGTTCTGAATAAGGCGATGCTTTCTTATCTCGAAGAATCTTATTAATTTGTTTTGTAGTAAGATTCAACAGATGAAGTTTCTCTATTGCAGCATCAACCATATTCTTACGTTGCGACATATCCCCAAAGTGAAGTGCCGTTATAAGTTCCTGTTCAGCTGTATACAATTCCGGTGAATAAATGATAGCAATAGTTTGGCCTTTTGTAATATGATCACCAACAGCATTTACGAAAAGACGTTCAATGCGACCTCCAACATATGCCGACTGTGATTGCTGCATACGCTGGTTCGGTTGGATTTTGCCAAAGAGGCGGACTTCCTTGCTACCACTATGATTGCCTACAATGGCAGTTTCTACATTAGCTAATGTCATAGCCTCGTCGCTCATTTGTATACTATTGGCATCCACATTCTGTTTACTTTCCTGTTTTAAAGGGATAAGATCCATTCCGCAAATAGGGCATTTTCCTGGATGATCTTCTCTAACCTGAGGATGCATGGAGCAAGTCCATATCTTTTTCTTACTGCTGGTCGTTTTTACGGGCTTCATTGTCATATCAGTCAATGTAGAGTGACCAAAAAATATCCAACCCAAAAATAAACCAATCACAAGTATTCCTATATATTTTATCCATTTATTGGATTTCCATATATTAATTATTTTCTGTTTCATCATCACTTATTATTAATACTATAATCATTTGTTGCTGCCAATTTTTCTAATTCTGCAATCGCTGTATTATATTCTGCAACAGCATCAAAACGTTTCAGACTGAAATCTATGAGAGTTTGCTGAGTCTGCAATATATCAGTTATAGAAGATAAGCCGTTTGTGTATTCTGTATGCATCAATTGAACCGTTTTACTCAATATATGAGTCTCTGTATCACAAAGTTTTATGTTACGTTTGGCTTCATCAAGGCGTCGCATGATATCATCATACTGACTTTGTATCTCATCAATTATAGCTACATAACTTTCATTTGCATTATCCTCCATTAACTTAGCAGCTTTCTGTTGCGCCCGGATCTTTTTACGATAAATAGGTACAGACACTTTAAACATTACCGCCAGCATATCCATTCCATTCATATTGCTCATTACTCCATCACTCATTCCGTCACGTTTCTTGTTGAACATATACTCTAATCCGGTACCAATCATGGGCATACCCATTTTCTTTGCCATCTCTCTCTGAGCTACGTAAGACTGTCCTTCTGCTTTCTGCATCGAAAGCACGGGATTATGTCTCTCAATGTCCTCAATATTTAAATTAGGTTTAAGAGATTCCGAGATGGTGTCAGGAATAGCTATTGCTATGTTTTCGTCACGATGAAGAAGTATATTGAATTGTCGTTTCATCAGGTCAAATTGTGATTTTGCATTTTCCTTTTGTTCTGCTAATTTATTTTCTTCGACCTGAATGCGTAACTGATCACTCATTCTATTGCCTCCACTCATGCCATTTCCCTTTCCATACATAGCTGAAGGTGATTTGTACATATAGAGCGAAACTTCCTCTAAAGATTTAAGCAAACGGATATTATCATTGATTGCATCAATCTGCTCATGAACAGAGAGCATTGCATACCATAGCTTTTGAACACTGAAAGCTATCTCAATACCAGCTATTCTGTATTTCTGATACTTAGCTTGTGCCATCCATGATTTTTCAAGTTTTGCTGCTTTAAGAGTTCCGAACCAAGGAAACATCTGCATGAATGATACTGATGCCACTTGTTTGCCATTGACCTGTTCCATTGGTTTGGTATAAAAACTAAACGACAGCTCAGGATCATCTAATTGACCGGCAGGAATCACGCGTTGGATAGATGCCAGATAATCACTATAGGCAGCTTTTACTTTTGGGTTGTTATGGGCTGCAATTATCATATATAAATTAAGACTATCTGTCTGAGAATAAACAACTGAAGTCATAAGAAGCATAACAACCAAACAGAGCATGTTTTTATTTGTTTTCATAATCTTTCCTCCTCTTTAGTTCTTTTTGTAAAATTCCCTCGCGCCACCAGCATTGCAATACAGGGACAACGAACATCGTCATGGTTTGAATGAGCATGCCACCAAAAGTAGGTATTGCCATTGGAACCATAATATCAGCGCCTTTTCCTGTTGAAGACAAAACAGGGAGTAAGGCTATAAGAGTAGCTGCCGTTGTCATTGAGGCAGGGCGAACACGCTTAAGTCCGGCTTTTACAACAGCTTCTACTATGGCTTCTTTTGTTTGGGGGTTGTCGTGAATAAAAACCTGATGAATATATGTGCCCATCAATACGCCGTCGTCAGTGGCTATACCGAATAAAGCTATAAATCCGACCCATACAGCCACACTCAAATTGATAGTATGAATATCAAAGAGAACACGCATATTCATTCCGGCAATGCTGAAATTCATAAACCATGGTTGGCCATAGAGCCAGATGAGGATAAACCCTCCGGCAAATGCCACAAAAACTCCTGAGAAGTGTATCAGTGAGGCGGTAACGGATTTGAACTGGAAATATAAAATCATCAGAATAGACAATAATGCAATTGGAACAACGATAGCTAAGCGTTTTGTTGCATGCTCTTCTTGTTCGTAATTACCAGTGAACTGATAATAGACGCCTTTAGGGAGTATTATCTTACCATTCCTTACGTCTCTATCCAGAATGTTTTTAGCTTCATTCACTACATTTACTTCAGCTTTATCACCTACTTTATCAAAAGTGATATATCCCACTAAAAACGTGTTTTCACTCTTGATCATCGTTGCACCTTTGGCAAATTGTAATGTAGCAATTTCGCTGAGTGGAATCTGAGTTCCATCTGCAGCAGGTATCATAATATTGCTGAGTGCATCTGGATTATCACGAAGTTCACGAGCATATCGCACGCGAATTGGGAAACGTTCACGGCCTTCTACAGATGTACCCTCGTTCATTCCTCCTATAGAAGTTGATATTATATTCTGCATATCAGCAACTTGTATCCCATAACGTGCCATTTTTTCACGATCAAGTTTTATCTCAATATAAGGTGCGCCTGTAGAACGATCGTAATAGACTGAAGACTTCAATATAGAAGGAACCTTTTTTAAAGCATCTTCCATTTGCATACCAGCTTTCTCAATAGAATTGAGATCAGGTCCATAGATTTTAAGTCCCATTGTAGCACGAAGTCCCGTTGAGAGCATCACCATACGTGTGGCAATAGGTTGTAGTTTTGGAGCTCCAGTCAATCCTGGCAATGAACTTGCCTTTGTAATCTGATTCCAAATATCATCTTTGGTATGAATAATATTGCGCCACTGACGATAATAATTGCCATGCGAACTAATGATAAGACTATCGCTGGGGATAATACGGAATTCTTTAGAAGGATCGTAAACACTACCTCCTTTCAGAATAAAACGACCTTGCATATCCGTTTTGAAACGGGCTCGATGACCATTTTGGTCGAGCATATATTCAGGCAAATAATTGATAGTCACTTCGTACATTTGTATCGGTGCCGGGTCGAGAGCGGAATTGGCACGTCCCCATTTACCCACAGCAGATTCAACCTCAGGAATAGCCTTGATACGCCGGTCAAGCAGCTTTATGTAATCAATGTTAGCTTCTACACCGGTATGTGGCATATTTGTGGGCATCAGCATAAATGAGCCTTCGTCAAGAGTTGGCATAAATTCTTTACCGGTATGAGTCCAAATCAGCAAACCTAATACTAAGGTAGAGATTGGAATTAATATAAATATCAATCTATTGGCCAGACACCAACGCAGAATTCTTTCATAATAAATGACAAGAGACCAAAGCATTATTAATATCACTGAAACAATTCCACCGACAAACAGTGTGTTCAGCAAAATTCCGTTGTCAGGACCTAATGGTAACCACATTGATGCAAGAAGATAAACAGCCACAACCACAACAATACCGACTGTCATATAATTCATCTTTTTACGATGCTCTCTTAATGGCATCATGAGTTGCCGAAATGAAGCTACCATTTTTTCAAATGGAGATAGCCATTTAAAAATAGGAATGCGTAAAGAAAATATCCAGTATGCCAGAGTTGGCAGAACGATTAGTCCTAAAATCAAAGATGATGCCAAGGCAAACGTCTTTGTAAAGGCTAGAGGTTGAAACATTTTTCCTTCTTGTGCCTGCATGGCAAACACAGGAAGAAAACTTACAATAGTGGTAACCATGGCTGTTACTATCGCTGATGATACCTCAGAGACAGAATTAAAAATAACGGTCTCCAGTTCTTTACCGCGAATATGTCCATCCTCATCATGTCGTGAATGCAGATTTCGTAACACATTCTCCATAAAGACAACTCCCACATCAACCATTACACCTATTGCAATGGCAATACCTGACAAAGCCACTATATTTGCCTCTATACCGGTAAGTTTCATCACAATAAATGTGCCCAGAACAGCAAGAGGTAACATGCTGGCAACAACGATTGAAGCACGTATGTTTATAACCAAAACGAGTACAACAATGATACAAATAAGGACTTCATGAGTAAGTGCGCTTTCAAGCGTTCCAATAGTTTCGCGAATCAAATTTGTCCGGTCATAAAAAGGAACAACTGTGACTTTTGAGACAGTGCCGTCCTTTAATGTCTTCTGAGGCATGCCTGCATTCATTTCCTTGATTTTGGTCTTCACATGATTGATAACATCCATTGGATTGGATCCGTAACGTGCAACCACCACGCCACCAACAGCTTCCTGACCTTCTTTATCAAGCCCGCCACGGCGATTACCAGGGCCAAAGTTTACCTTTGCAATATCCTTAATACGAATAGGTACACCGTCTCTTGAAGTAATGGCTGCATTCTCCAGATCATGCAGGTTCTTGATATATCCCAATCCTCTAATAAGATACTCCACTTTATTGATTTCAAGCGTGCCAGCACCAACATCAATATTCGAATTTTTAACGGCTTGCATCACCTGCATGAGATTAATACCATAAGAACGCATTGCATCAGGATTAATATCCACCTGATATTCTTTCACATAGCCACCTACCGAGGCCACTTCTGATACACCATCAGCTGAACTCAATGAATATTTGACATAGTAGTCCTGAATCGTACGCAATTCTTCAGGATTCCAACCACCTGCAGGCTTACCTGTGTGAGGATTTCGTCCTTCAAGAGTATACCAAAACACCTGACCTAATGCAGTGGCATCTGGACCAAGGGCTGGTTTAACTCCCTCGGGAAGTAATCCCGAAGGCAAAGAGTTCAATTTTTCCAAAATGCGGGAACGACTCCAATAAAAATCGACATTATCTTTGAATATGATATACACAAAGGACATACCGAACATGGATGTGGAACGAATTGTCTTTACGCCGGAAATACCTAATAAGGAAGTGGTGAGCGGATAAGTTATCTGCTCTTGCACGTCTTTAGGTGAGCGTCCCATCCATTCTGTTGCTACAATCTGCTGATTGTCACCTACGTCAGGAATAGCATCCACAGCTATAGGATCACGGGGTATAAATCCGCTGTTCCAATTAAACGGTGAAGTTGCTAATCCTCCAACAATGACAACAATCAACAATATAGCAGTAATTATCCTGTTTTGCAGGAAATACTTAATTATTTTGTTGAGCATTTTATTAATTTATAATTTATTGTAATTTACAATTAGTTA
The DNA here is from genome assembly GCF_000585355.1 of Xylanibacter oryzae DSM 17970. Lineage (NCBI taxonomy): Bacteria > Pseudomonadati > Bacteroidota > Bacteroidia > Bacteroidales > Prevotellaceae > Xylanibacter > Xylanibacter oryzae. The sequence continues at coordinate 514,053 of NZ_KK073873.1, forward strand.
CATATCTAATGTAGAGGCACAATACGACACTGGGCTCCATATTAGAATGCTATAAAATAAATTATGCTACAACAGGTGGTGCACGTAATCCCTTTGTTATCGGGATTTTTAAGGAAAGATAAAGAGAAGGATGATAAGAACCATAATCATCCTTATTATCTTTTAAATTTAATAATAAAGTATCTAAAATTGAATATAAATCACCATGAAGCCAATCTCTGTAAGAGAGTAATGGTTGCGTATTTACATGAACGCCCTGTATCAGCGAAGAAGGTATACGATAAGAATTGTAAATAGTTTTGCAATGTTTGCAATGAGAATGCTCATTCATGCATTCTGACATCATCTTACCTTTTTCATTCTTATATGTGAATCCATTAGTCTCAAATCCTATGAATTCACCATTGCAGTAGTGAACACTTTTGTCTATTCCGATGGTTCCGGCCATCATGATAGCAATAAGTAAATATGTGACTAATCTTCTCATTTCGTGGCAAAGATATATATATATTTATTGTATAACAATATTTTAAATGGTATTTTTTCAAAAATACCATAAATATGGTATTAAATATTATTAGTTTGATACAATAACTTTTTTGCATGTAGAAAGAGAAGAACCTGAACTAAATAGATATGGTTTTTTTAGCAGTATGCATATAAGTTGCCTCTATCTATGGTTATTTATCATCACTTTCACTAGAAATATATCTCAATTTCTTATTAGCAAGTAACTTTCTTTATAAACCTGAAACTTAAGTAATAAATTAGGTGAAACGCTATAATACAGTTGAAAATGATGAGCTCCGTCATGTTGCCTGCATCAGACTTATTGTGCATATAAGTGAAGAATGCCAATAATGCACAGAGAGCCAATCCACAATAAGATGTTACATTTCTTGTCTTTTGTTTTTCTTCTACAGAATCATCTTTTGACAGTTTACTGTGTTTGGGACCGCGTACGATATAGATATCAAAACCTATCATCATCCAGACTACCAGACGTATCCAGGTGTCTATACTTAATGAAACCATCATTGATAAGCATACAAGAACTCCCAATATAGGGATGACAGGTACCCACGGCGTTTTAAAGGCCGGTTTTGCACCCGGATTATTCTTTCGTATAATGATAATTCCGATGCAGACCAGGATAAATGCGAATAATGTTCCGATACTGCTCATTTCTCCGATGATTTTTCCGGGAACGAATGCTGCGATCAGACTGACAAAAAGCATGAATAAAAGATTTGACTTTGCCGGAGTCTTATATTTTTCATGTAGATGTGAGAATATAGATGGAACCAGACCGTCGCGGCTCATGGAATAAAAGACTCTGCTCTGACCTAGTAGTAATACCATAATAACTGAAGAATAACCTAAAAGGATAGCAACCATAATGATCCTGTTGAGCCAAGGAAATGCCGGGATAATATGACCATTGGCACCAACAGTACCCATGTGATTAATCGCCGTAGCTACAGGTGCCAGATCGTTTCCTGCACCGCTGAATGACTTGTAACTGGCAACTCCGGTAAGTACGTGTGCGAATAATACATAAAGAATGGTACAGATCAGTAACGACCCTAATATGCCATAAGGCATTGACTTCTGCGGATTCTTGGTTTCCTGGGCAGTCGTTGATACAGCATCAAATCCCATGTAAGCAAAGAATATCAGTCCTGCGGCTCTGAATATACCAGTCCAACCGAATTTACCAAAACTTCCTTGATTGGCAGGAATAAAAGGAGTGAGGTTGCTCTTGTCAATGTAGTGAAATCCGATGAAGATGAAAAGCAGGACAATACCGACCTTTAGCACAACAATTACATTATTCAATCGGGCAGACCCTTTTGTTCCGTGCATCAATATCAAAGACATGACGGTGACAATAAAAACTGATGGTAGATTGATGATTCCGCGAAGAATTTCACCGTTAGGCATCGTAACTGTTTCGAATGGGGTCATCATCAGCTGCCGTTGTAAAGAAAATCCCAGTGAGTGTAACAATTCATAGAAATAACCTGACCAACTGGATGCTATTGTTGAGGCTCCTACGGCATATTCAAGAATCAAGTCCCATCCGATAATCCATGCGACAAATTCGCCCATCGTAGCATAAGAGTATGTGTAAGCACTGCCTGCTACAGGAATGGAAGAGGCAAACTCTGCATAACATAATCCGGCAAAAGCACAACCGATAGCTGCAATAATGAAAGAAATGACGATGGCAGGACCCGCATAATCTGCAGCTGCTATACCTGTAATTGAAAATAATCCGGCTCCAATGACAACACCAACCCCCAATGCAATCAACGCACCTGTTGACAAGGTCTTCTTCATTCCGTGCTTCTCTGAAGCTTCTGCCCGAAGGTCGCTAATACTCTTTGTTGTAAATAATCCCATATTTATTTTGTTTTCCGTCTTTGATATTTCGGCACAAAGATAACGTTTTAGATCGAAATACTATCATATTGTATCTGTTTTTTGAATAAAAATATGCTTTTTGATGCAATTACTAATGATTTGCTTTCTTTTATTTCTGCTAAATTAAAAGACTTTGGGGAAATCTACGTACAATAAAAAAATCACTACTGCTATTTTTTTAGCAGTAGTGATGTCATTCTTAGTGATTCTCCTATCAATTTGTATTTAAATCATTATACAAGGTCATTTGTCAGGACTGAATTCTACATTAGCGATTATCTTAATATCATTGCTAATAAGAGCTTCAGGGAACTTAGAACCCAGGTTATAATCAGTACGCTTAAGTACGCCTTTAACTTGGAATCCGGCCGTAGTATGTTTATTCATAGGGTTAACCACTTTTCCGAAAAATGTTACATCCAGTTTAATAGACTTTGTTATTCCGTGAAAAGTAAGATTGCCATATATAAATCCTTTCTTTGAAGTGACCTTCACTAGTTTAGTACTCTTAAATGTAAGCATAGGGTACTTCTCTGCGTCGAAAAAATCGGCCGTCTTCAAGTGCGCATCGCGAGCATCTACATCTGTATTAATACTTGCTACCTTAGCTTTTAGAGTGATTTTAGCGTCACTATAGTCTGGTTTAGATGTTGTAACGGTTGCATTAAAGTCAGTAAACCGGCCATCTATTTCAGATATCATAAGATGCTTAACTACGAATCCCAGTCTGGAATGCTGTGGATCATTTGTCCATGTTGTTTGTGCGCTTGCCGAAAATACTGATAGCATAACGGCAGCTAGAATAATGTACTTTTTCATTGTTTTCTTCTTTAAATCTGTAATAATCATTTTTTTATTTTATAATCTATTTTGACTATATCGCAAATATATAAATAATATCGATACCAATGGTAATTTATTGGAAAAATTGTGATATATCATTTTTATTTGTATATTTGTAATCGGATTGATAATGAATAATTTAAATAATGGATGTAACGGATAAATTCTACGAATTAATAAGACTGTCGGTTGATAGTTCATATGATATGCCTGATAGTATATCTCAAGCAGAGTGGCCGTTAATATATGAAATGGCTGAGAAACAATCTTTGTCTGGAATATTATATAGAGGTGTAATGCGCTTGACAGGGGCTAAAATGCCACCGGAAAAACTGAGAGAACAATGGTTCGTAAGATGCTGTGCTTGTGATGTGACAAATCATAAGGCATATAAGGCCGTGGCTGATATATGCAAGTGGATAAATGACGAAGGTTACAGATGCTGTGTGCTTAAAGGTCAAGGCAATGCCTTGATGTATCCGGACCCGTGCTTAAGAAATGTAGGAGATATCGACTTATGGGTTGAAGGTGGCTATAAGAACGTATTGAAGTTTGCCAGAAAGCATTGCAATAAAAATGAATTCTGTTATCATCATATTGAATTTAATGATTTTCAAGGTTTCCCCGTTGAGATACATTACCGTCCGTCTTTTATCAATAATATGATTGGAAACAGATACTTACAGCATTATTTTTCAATGCATTCTGACGAGCAGTTCTCTAATTATAAAGAGTTGCCTGATAATTTAGGCAGCGTCTGTGTGCCAACAGTAAGTTTTAACAGAATATTTCAGTTGACCCATATTGTGCGTCATTTCTTTCAAGGCGGTATAGGTATGAGACAAATGATGGATTATTACTTTGTGCTGAAACAAGGATTTACGATACAGGAACGTGATAGGGATGTAAAACTGATACGCAGAATGGGCCTGTATAATATAACAAGGTCGGTGATGTACGTAGAACAGAAAGTCTTTGGACTTGATAGCAAATACCTTCTTGTACCACCTGATGCAGAAAAAGGCAGCAAACTGCTTTCTGAAATAATCAGAACCGGCAACTTTGGGCATTCAGATAAGAGAATATTGCAATACCGCAATGCGAGCAAGGCAACTAGAGGAGTTAGACACCTTTATAGAAATGCTTCATTTATGTTTAAATATCCTTCAGAATGTTTTTGGGAACCAATATTCAGACTATATCATTTTTTATGGCGTAAAGTAAATACATGACATTGCATATATAACTAAAATCATAGTATATGGAAAAAATAGTAAGGAACATAGACGAAATATTGTTGCAAAAGACATCTCATGGCATAGGGATGAAACAAGTCCTTATAGCTAATGATGAGACAGATAGTGCTATCACACAGATAGCAAGGTCTAGGCTTAAAGCCGGAGAAACAGTAGACGAGCATAGACATCTTACGATGGACGAACACTTTATCTGTTTGTCGGGAAGGGGATACGTATGTTTAGATGGAGAGAGGATAGAATTTGTACCTAATACATATGTTTTGGTACCGGCCGAAAGTATGCACCATCTTGTGGCTGAAACAGACATGATATTTTTTACTATTGGAGTAGCAACGAAATAATTAAAAAATAGTGAGAAATTACGATTATTTTTTATACTTTTGCAGAACAATACAAAATTACGATACAAAATGAATTTTTTTAAAGCTTTATTCGGTGGTAAGATAGAAGACACTGAAAAAACAAAAAAAGAGGAAGAGTTGAAAAACTTTGACTTGATAAAATACGATGGTGTAAAAGCTCTTAAAACAGGGCAGAATGAATATGCAATAAAATGTTTTAAGAAGGCTATAGAGATAAAGAATACAGATCTGGAGATCCGTGACTATTTGGCTCGGGCTTATGTGGCTGCCAACGAACCACTTAAAGCTTTCGAACAGTTACAGAAACTGGCTGAGGCGCAACCTGACAATCAGAAGATCTTTGTGCAGATGGCTCATGTAACATTCATGATGGAAGATTATGGGGCGATGGCTGATTCATGCGAGAGAGCTCTGCTGATTGATAAAGATAACGCCGAAGTTTCATATCTATATGCTAAGGCATGTATAGGACAGGGCGATGATGTAAATGCGGTGGCTATGCTTACTAAGGCAATCTTACTTAAAGACGATTATGGTGACGCATATCTGTTGAGAGGGGAAACATTACTCAAGATGGGTGATTATGAAGGATCTGACGCGGATGCTAAATATCTATTGGAGAAACAATCAGACAATGAGAGTGTGCTGATACTAAAGGCCCGCATAGAGCATAAGCTTGGTAATAATGATGAGGCTATCAACTATTATAATAAGGTGGTAGATGTAAATCCGTTTTCAATAGACGCTTTCAGAGAGAGAGGAGCCGTAAAACTTGAAGTAGGTGATAAGGATGGTGCTGCCGAGGATATGCAACAGGTATTAGAACTTGATCCTAAGCAGACAGCAGACATAAACGGAGAATTCTCGGCAGAGGGAGTAGAAGAAAAAACAAAACAGGCATATAACAAAATCAACCCGTTCGGATTATAAGCAAAAACAGAAAATTTGTTATTTTTCTTTCAAAATGTTTGTGTAATTCATAGAAAAGTTATACTTTTGCACCCAGAAACAATAAATAATGAGAAAATGAAAACTTTAAACGCATCTTTCTTTTACTTTTATTTTTACTTTGCAAGGAATTGTGAAGCGGGAAGTTGCGTGTAAAATTCAACTTATGACTAAGTAAAAACAAAATATTACATTAAAGTCCCGCTTCATAACAATGAGCGGGACTTTTTTCGTTTATAAATATATATAAAGATGAAAAGAATTGCTATACAAGGTTCTGTAGGGTCGTTTCACGATATTGCGGCTCACCAGTATTTCGAGGGTGAACAAATACAACTGATATGTTGTTCAACTTTTGAAGAGGTGTTTGATCAAATCAGACAGGATCCTACAGTGATAGGTATGGTTGCTATCGAGAATACTATAGCAGGAAGTCTGCTACATAACTATGAGTTGCTGCGCGACTCAGGTACCACTGTAGTGGGAGAGCATAAACTGCACATCAGTCATAGTATCTGTTGTCTGCCTGAAGATTCATGGGAAACGGTTAAGGAGGTTCATTCTCATCCAGTTGCTTTGATGCAGTGTCGAGATTTTCTTGATCGTCATCCTAATATCAAGGTCGTAGAAGGTATAGATACAGCAGGAGCTGCAAAATATATAAAAGAGAATAACTGCAGTGGATGGGCTGCAATATGCAATGCTTCTGCTGCCAAACTATACGGACTGAAAGTATTAGAAGAATCGATAGAGGATAATAAACATAACTTTACTAGATTCTTGGTAGTTTGCAATCCAAGCAAGGCTGATTTTTTACGTCCATTAGAGAAAGCGGATAAGGCAAGTATGGTTTTCGCTCTTCCGCATGAGGAGGGGAGCCTGTCGCAAGTGCTTAGTATCATGTCGTTTTATAAAATCAATCTGACCAAGATACAATCATTACCGATTATAGGTCATGAATGGGAATATCTGTTCTATGTAGACGTTACTTATGATAATCTGACACGCTACAGACAGTCAATAGATGCAATAACACCATTAACTAAATCATTGAAAATATTAGGAGAATATCAAGATGGGAAGCAACCAAAATTGTAATATCAAACCGGCCAAGAGATTAGAATTGGTCAGCGAATACTACTTCAGCAGAAAGTTGAAAGAAGTAGCAAAACTTAATGCGGAAGGCAAAGATATCGTAAGTCTGGCAATAGGCAGTCCTGATATGCCGCCATCAAAGGCTACAGTAGATAAGTTGTGTGAGGTAGCGCGTATGGATAATACCCACGGCTATCAACCCACTATCGGAACACCTGAATTGCGTAACGCAATGGCCGGATTCTATAAAAGATGGTATGGTGTAAAACTAGATCCAAATACAGAAATACAACCACTTATCGGTTCAAAAGAGGGTATTCTGCATATTACATTGGCATTTGTGAACCCCGGTGAGCAGGTGCTAGTACCGAACCCGGGGTATCCTACTTATACATCTCTCAGCAAACTGTTAGGAGCAGAGGTCGTAAACTATAATCTGGATGCAGATAACGGCTGGCAGCCTGACTTCGAAGAGCTTGAGAAGATGGACTTGAGTAAAGTGAAGATAATGTGGACAAATTATCCTAACATGCCTACAGGTGCAAATGCTCAGGTTGAGACATACCGTAAACTGGTAAATTTTGCAAAGAAACATTCTATCCTAATAGTAAATGATAACCCATATTCGTTTATTCTTAACGACAAACCGATATCACTGTTACAGGTAGAAGGTGCAAAAGACTGCTGTATAGAACTGAACTCGATGAGTAAAAGTCATAATATGCCCGGATGGCGTGTTGGTATGATTGCTGCAAATACACAGTTTGTCCAGTGGATATTGAAAGTAAAAAGCAATATTGACTCAGGTACTTTCCGTGGATTGCAACTTGCTGCCGCTGAGGCTTATAACAATGACGCAGAATGGCATCATCAGGCTAATATAGTAACATATAGAAGACGTCGTAATCTGGCCGAAGAGATCATGAAAATATTAGGATGTACTTTTGATAAAGAACAGGTCGGTATGTTCCTTTGGGGGAAAATACCTGAAAAGTACACTGATGCTGAAGAACTGACAGAAAAAGTTCTTAATGAAGCCAGAGTCTTCATAACACCCGGATTCATATTCGGAAGCAACGGAAGCAGATATATACGTATATCACTTTGCGCTAAGGATGATAAGATAAAGGAAGCAGTAGAAAGAATCAAAAATCTAAAAAATATATAACATGGAACTGGAACTAGAACCGTTGAAACTTGAGGGGGTAGAAGAAAAACGTCCTTTGGTAATAGCAGGCCCTTGCTCTGCCGAGACAGAAGAACAAGTGTTGAATACAGCTAAGCAATTGGCTGACAAAGGAATAAAGGTGTTCCGTGCAGGTGTGTGGAAACCGCGTACAAAACCAGGTGGTTTTGAGGGTAACGGTGAAACCGCTCTGCCTTGGTTGAAAGAGGTAAAAGAGCAGACCGGTATGCTTACTTCTACAGAGGTAGCTACCCCTGAGCATGTGGAGATGTGTCTGAAACATGGTATTGATATACTATGGGTTGGTGCACGTACTACTGCAAATCCATTTGCTATGCAAGCTTTAGCCGACTCTTTGAAAGGCGTTGATATACCGGTGTTAGTAAAAAACCCTGTTAATCCTGACCTGGAACTATGGATCGGCGGCATGGAACGTCTTAATCAGGCCGGCATTAAGCGTATGGCTGCCATACATCGTGGATTTTCAAGCTATGATAAGAAAATATACAGAAACCTGCCTATGTGGCAGATACCTATAGAACTCCGTCGCCGTATACCAAATCTACCTATTATCTGTGATCCAAGTCATATAGGCGGACAGAGAGAACTTATCGCTCCTCTTTGTCAGCAGGCCATGGATTTAGGACTAGACGGACTTATAATCGAGAGTCACTGTAATCCTGATCAGGCATGGAGTGATGCAAAACAGCAGGTTACTCCTGACGTATTAGATTATATTATCAACCTGCTCGTAATTCGTAGCGAGACTGTCTCTACAGAGGGTATCGTAATGTTGCGCAAGCAGATAGACGAACTGGATAACCAATTGATGGATCTTTTGGCAAAGCGTATGCGTGTGTGTCGTGAAATAGGTCAATATAAGAAAGAACACAATATGACTGTATTGCAGACTGCACGTTATGGAGAAATATTGGATAAGCGTGGAGCGCAAGGATCATTATGCGGAATGGATGCCGAATTTGTAAGGAAAATATTCGAAGAAGTGCATGAAGAAAGTGTTCGTCAACAAATGGAAATAGTAAATCAAAAATGAAAATATTAGTAATGGGTGCCGGTAAGATGGGGAGCTTCTTCCTTGACTTACTGAGCTTTGACCACGAAACTGCGGTCTTTGAGAAAGATCCAAAGAGAATGCGTTTTACTTATAATACGCAGAGATTCTCAACAATGGATGAGATAGAAAAATTTAAACCAGAGTTGGTCATTAATGCCGTAACAGTGAAATATACTATCTCTGCTTTTGAAGAAATTCTCCCGCATCTGTCTAAAGACTGCATAATAAGTGATATTGCGTCTATTAAGACAGGACTGCACGAGTTTTATGAGAATAGTGGTAGAAGATACGTATCTACACATCCCATGTTCGGTCCTACGTTTGCAAATCTGAACCAGTTGAGTGAGGAAAATGCAATCATAATAACCGAAGGTGACTATATGGGGCGTATTTTCTTCAAAGACTTATACTCCAAACTGGGTCTTAACATCTATGAGTATTCTTTTGATGAACATGACAAGACGGTAGCTTACTCTCTTAGTATACCCTTTGTAAGTACATTTGTGTTTGCTGCTGTAATGAAGCATCAGGATGCTCCGGGTACAACCTTCAAGCGCCATATGAAAATAGCTCAGGGGGTATTGAACGAAGATGACTATCTATTGCAGGAAATACTTTTCAATCCATATACATCCGGACAGGTTGAAAAAATACGCAAGGAACTGAAAGACCTTTTGCAGATTATTGATAATAAGGATGCGGAAGGAATGAAATCATACCTTACAAAAATACGTAAGAATGTGAAGGATGATATCATAATAGAAAAAAAATAAAGTATACCGTTTGGTCAAGTCGGCGCAAAGACGTAACTTTGTGCCGACTTTTTATGATAAAGAATAAAGAATTATTATATCATCTTGTGGCTCTCTTCACCGTTTCGGTGTGGGGTACTACTTATGTGGCCAGCAAGGTGCTTATAACCAATGGTCTGTCGCCGGCGCAGATATTTACGTTACGGTTTATTATCGCATACTCGCTAATGCTGGCGATGTTTCATAAAAAGCTATTGGCCGATAATATTCGTGATGAACTTCTGTTCGCTGCTTTGGGAATTACAGGTGGCTCAATGTATTTCCTTACAGAAAATACAGCACTTGGCGTATCAACAGCTACAAATGTATCTTTGATAGTCTGTTCATGTCCGCTAGTCGCATCTATACTAATATCCATAATATACAAAAGCGAACATTTTAAACGAATGCAGATTCTTGGTTCGCTTATAGCCCTTGCAGGCATGGCAACGGTCGTACTCAACGGGCATTTTGTTTTACATCTGTCACCAATAGGAGATGCACTGGCCTTTGGCGCTTGTTTGTGTTGGGCGTTCTATTCTGTGCTGATGAAAAAGGTATCCAATAGATATTCGTCAGCATTCATTACACGTAAAACATTCTTTTACGGACTGGTTACAATATTACCATATTATATCGTAAAACCAGACTTCCCATCTTTACAACTACTTATGCGTCAGGATGTTCTTGCTAATTTATTGTTTCTTGGATGTGTGGCCTCGATGCTCTGTTATCTTTTATGGACATGGTGCATTAATAAGTTAGGTGTGGTAAAGGCAAGCAACTGGATTTATTTCAATCCTATAACAACTATAATATTTGCATGGATAGTTTTGGGTGAAGAAATAACTGTATATTTCATAAGTGGAGCTGCCTTAATTCTTGTCGGAATGTACATAGCGGACCGAAAAGCGTAAGATTTTTATGCACAATGTAAATATATATGCGCATTTTTGACGAAAACTTTTTTAAAATACTTTAAATAGAAAGCTCATATTCTAGTTTTCTTATTTATTTAACTAACTTTGCAGTGAAGCAAAACGAACAAAATAAACGAAAAATAAGACAATAAAATATTATGTTTGAAAACCTTAGCGACAGATTAGACAGATCTTTCAAAATCCTCAAAGGCGAGGGCAAAATTACCGAGATAAATGTAGCTGAAACTTTAAAGGACGTACGTCGTGCACTTTTGGATGCCGATGTGAACTATAAGGTTGCAAAGACTTTCACTGATACAGTGAAGCAAAAAGCTTTGGGTCAGAATGTACTTACAGCCGTTAAGCCGGGACAGTTGATGGTGAAAATCGTTCACGATGAACTGGCTGAACTTATGGGAGGCACAGCAAGTGAACTGAAGCTTGAAAGTAAGCCTGCTATTATCTTGATGTCCGGTCTTCAAGGTTCAGGTAAAACAACCTTTACAGGTAAGTTGGCTAATATGCTTAAGAACAAACAGCATAAGAATCCATTACTTGTGGCATGTGACGTTTATCGTCCGGCAGCTATAGAGCAGTTGAAAGTAGTTGCTCAACAGATAGAAGTTCCTGTATATGCTGAAGAAGAAAATAAAAATGTTGTTGAAATAGCTAAGAATGCTATTAAGGAAGCTAAGGCTAAAGGAAATGATGTCGTTATTGTCGATACAGCAGGTCGTCTGGCTGTAGATGAAGAGATGATGAATGAAATCTCTAATCTTAAAGACTCACTAAATCCGGATGAGACTCTGTTTGTTGTAGACTCAATGACAGGTCAGGATGCTGTAAATACAGCAAAAGAATTTAATGACAGACTAAATTTTGACGGTGTCGTTCTTACAAAACTGGATGGTGATACACGTGGCGGTGCTGCTTTGAGTATCCGTACAGTAGTTACAAAGCCTATTAAGTTTGTAGGTACAGGTGAGAAAATGGAAGCAATTGATGTCTTCCACCCTGAACGTATGGCAGACCGTATCTTGGGAATGGGTGATATTGTATCTCTTGTAGAACGTGCTCAGGAACAGTTTGACGAGGAAGAGGCAAAGAAACTACAGAAAAAGATACAGAAAAACAAATTTGACTTTAACGACTTCCTTAATCAGATACAGCAGATAAAGAAAATGGGTAATATAAAAGACCTGGCTGGTATGATACCTGGAGTAGGCAAGGCTATAAAGGATGTAGATATTGATGATAATGCTTTCAAAGGCATAGAAGCAATTATACAGAGTATGACCCCAAAGGAACGTACAAGTCCTGAACTACTAAACCAGAGCAGAAGAAACCGTATAGCAAAGGGTTCTGGAACAAATATACAAGAGGTAAACAGACTTCTGAAACAGTTTGACCAGACACGTAAGATGATGAAGATGATGACTGGAAGTAAGATGAGTCAGATGATGAGTGCTATGAAAGGAATGAAAGGCGGAATGCCCGGAATGTAACAACATATAAACTATGCAACTTATAGACGGAAAGGCTACGGCAGCCAAAATTAAAGAAGAGATAGCCGAAGAAGTAAAGCAGATCGTTGCTGCAGGTGGTAAACAACCTCATTTGGCTGCTATCCTTGTTGGCCATGACGGTGGCAGTGAGACTTACGTAAAAAATAAAGTCATTGCATGTGAAACTTGTGGATTTAAATCTACTCTGATTCGTTTTGAAGAGGATATACCTGAGGTCGAGCTTTTGGCTAAGGTCAAAGAGCTGAACGAAGACAGTGATGTAGACGGCTTTATAGTACAGTTGCCATTGCCAAAGCATATTGACGAGCAGAAGGTCATCATGGCTATTGATTATCGTAAGGACGTAGATGGATTCCATCCTATTAATGTAGGACGTATGTCTATTGGCCTTCCTTGTTTTATTTCTGCCACTCCTTTAGGAATAATCACATTGTTGCGTAGATATAACATTGAGACTTCAGGTAAAAAGTGCGTCGTATTGGGTAGAAGCAACATAGTAGGTAAACCTATGGCGCAGTTGATGATGCAGAAGCAATATGGTGATGCAACAGTAACAGTATGTCACAGTCATTCCAAGACATTAAAAGAAGACTGCAAAGAAGCAGATATTATTATAGCAGCTATAGGTCGTCCTGATTTTGTTACAGCTGATATGGTAAAAGAAGGCGCAGTAATTGTGGATGTTGGCACAACACGTGTGCCTGATGCTACAAAAAAGAAAGGTTTCCGTCTGAATGGTGATGTGAAATTTGACGAAGTATCACCCAAATGTTCATTTATCACACCTGTTCCAGGTGGCGTAGGTCCGATGACAATCTGTTCACTAATGAAGAACACATTATCAGCCGGAAAGAAAGAATTTTATAAATAATTTTATTTGTGTATATATGACGGCAAACGAATATTATATCAAGGGAAATGAATACCGCCGTCAAGGCAATTGGCAGGAGGCTCTTCATAATTATATGGAGGCCATAGCACTTGATCCGGAAAGTCCTGCCAAAGAAGCTAAGAAAATGCTAGAAGATATTTTGAATTATTACAATAAAGACATGTATAATCCATAATGGAATATCCGATTATGGGAATTAAAACTTATGAGAAATGAGTAAAATGAAAGGGGCTATAGTGGTTAATACAGACCGCTGCAAGGGATGTGCGCTTTGCGTATATGCTTGTCCGCAGGATGTAATTGCTCTAGCTGAAAAAAAAGTAAACGTTCATGGTTATCCTTATGTGGAGGCTGTAAAAGCGGAGGCCTGCGTAGGCTGTTCTTCGTGTGCTATTGTCTGCCCTGACGGATGTATTGAAGTTTATCGTAAAAAAATGGAGGAGTAATGCTATGGCAAAAACTGAAGTAACTTTAATGAAAGGCAACGATGCTATTGCTAATGCTGCCATTCGCTGTGGCGTAGATGGATTCTTCGGATATCCTATTACTCCGCAAAGTGAGATTATTGAGACTCTGTCTCTTCTTAAGCCATGGGAAACTAGCGGAATGGTGGTTGTTCAGGCTGAGAGTGAGGTAGCATCTATCAACATGGTTTATGGTGCTGCTGGTGCCGGAAAACGTGCATTCACATCTTCTTCAAGTCCTGGTGTAGCCCTTATGCAGGAAGGTATTTCCTACATGGCTGGCGCTGAAATCCCAGGTGTGGTAGTAAATGTGCAACGTGGCGGTCCGGGACTTGGTACGATCCAACCTTCACAGAGTGATTATTATCAGGCTACACGTGGTGGAGGTAATGGTGACTATAACGTGATTGTGCTTGCTCCGGCATCAGTTCAGGAGATGGCAGACTTTGTTGATTTGGCTTTTGACTTAGCCTTCAAATACAGAAATCCAGCAATGATTCTGAGTGACGGCGTTATAGGTCAAATGATGGAGAAGGTTGTTCTTCCTCCATTTAAGGCACGATTGACTGAAGATGAAATCAAAAGCAAGTATCCTTGGGCTACATTTGGTAGAACAAAAGACCGTGAACCCAATATTATGACTTCGTTGGAATTGAAACCTGAAGTTATGGAAGAGCGCAATATCAAGTTACAGAAGAAATATCAGACCATTAAGGACACTGAGGTAAGATATGAAACTCAAAAATGTGACGATGCTGATTATGTTATTGTTTCATTTGGTAGTGCCGCTCGTATTTCAGAGAAAGCAATAGAAATGGCTCGCGAGGCAGGAATTAAGGTAGGACTGTTCCGTCCTATTACCTTATGGCCATTCCCTACAAAGCAGATTTGTGATATAGCTAAGGGTAAAAAAGGAATACTTGTGGCCGAGATTAATGCCGGTCAGATGGTTGATGACGTCCGCCTTTCTATAAACGGTGCTGTACCGGTAGAATATTTTGGAAGACTGGGTGGTATTGTCCCTGAACCTGATGAGATAGTTGAAGCTTTAAAATCAAAATTGATTAAGTAATGGAAAATGATATAATATCACCAGAGAATCTGGTATATCAGAAACCGACACTGATGAATGATGTTCCAATGCATTACTGTCCGGGATGTTCTCATGGAGTAGTGCATAAGCTCGTTGCCGAAGTTATTGAGGAGATGGGTATGGAAGATAAAACAGTCGGCGTTTGTCCTGTGGGATGTGCTGTATTTGCTTACCGTTATCTTGATATTGACTGGCAGGAAGCAGCTCACGGTCGTGCACCTGCTGTAGCTACAGGTATCAAGAGGCTATGGCCTGATCGCCTGGTCTTTACTTATCAAGGTGATGGAGATTTGGCATGTATAGGTGCTTGCGAGACAATCCATGCATTAAACCGCGGAGAGAATATCGTTATAATATTCATCAATAATGCCATTTATGGTATGACAGGTGGACAGATGGCCCCTACAACCCTTATGGGACAGAAGACAAGTACTTGTCCTTACGGACGCGATCCTGAACTTCATGGATATCCATTGAAAATGACAGAAATAGCTGCCACTCTTGAAGGAACATGTTATGTTACACGTCAGAGTGTTGAAACAGTTGCTGCTATTCGTGGTGCTAAAAAAGCTATAAGAAAAGCTTTCGAAGCTTCTATGGAAGGCAAGGGAAGTAGTCTTGTTGAGATTGTTTCAACTTGTAATAGCGGTTGGAAAATGTCTCCTAAAAAGGCTAATGACTGGATGCAGGAGAATATGTTCAAATTCTACCCAAAGGGTGATTTAAAAGACACAATAAAATGAAAAAGGAAATAATAATTTCAGGTTTCGGAGGACAGGGTGTCTTGTCTATGGGTAAGATACTTGCTTATTCGGGACTTATGGAGGACAAAGAGGTTACTTGGATGCCTGCTTATGGACCTGAGCAACGTGGTGGTACGGCTAATGTTACTGTTATCGTAAGTGATGACCGTATATCTTCTCCAATACTTAGTAAGTTTGATATAGCTATTGTACTAAACCAGCCTTCTCTAGATAAGTTTGAATCTAAAATCAAACCTGGAGGAATATTGATTTATGATGGTTACGGAATTATTAATCCGCCGACGCGTAAGGATATAACTGTATATTGTATAAATGCTATGGACAAGGCTGCTGAGATGAAAAATTCAAAAGTATTCAATATGATTGTTCTTGGAGGATTGCTAGGCGTTTGCCCGGTTATCAGCGATGCCGGTGTTGAAAAAGCTCTTTATAAGACTTTACCACAGCGCCATCATAGTCTGATACCTCTTAACATGCAGGCTTTTGGAGAAGGAAAGAAGATAATAGTAAAGATGTAATATCTTAATATAAAGAAGTAAAAACTGGTCCGGATAATATTCCGGGCCAGTTTTGTTTTTTATGGTTATGTTACAAAAAATCAAAACGCGTTTTCCTATTTATTATTATTGTTGCCTTTAATTATAATTAACTGTAATTTATTAATGCTCAATCACTTAATTCTGTATATTTGCATTAATTATTGTATAAAAGACACTTCATCACATGAAAAGAATAATTTATAGAGTTCTATTGTTATCATGTTGCATATTTGCTTTCGGATATGTTTCTGCTGTAAAACGTGTGCAAAGGCAGAAATATGCTGAAAAAGATACAACTCAGCGCATATTTATATATTCGCCTGGAGAAAATGAAGGATTGCATTTAGCTTACTTCTTGTCTGATGGGCATGGAAAAGAGATAGGTCAATTGTGCTCGTCTGATTATTCTAGTTGGGGTTCTGAGAAAAAAATGTATTATCCTTATGTGGAGCAGGCTTGTGACGGCACATTCCGTGCTGTATGGCAAGTAAATGATCATGCCCCGTGCTTTGCTGCTGCATACAGTGATGACCTTTTGACTTGGCGTCCGCAGGATTTCCCGCGAATGTCTGTAAAAGAATGTCTTAAACCTGTTATATATCGTCATACAGGCAATTGCAAAAATGAAAAGGCTGGATTTGACATCGTTTTTTATACTAAAGATGGAATAGCGAGATGTACAACTGCTTCATTTGACTTCAGACATTTTTCGAGTGATGTGCGTGTAATGGATAATAGAAAATGCAAAACTAAAGATACACTGGAAATAGGGACTAAAAAACAGATAGGTTATACATTCAGCATACCTAAAAATAAGTTGGATAACATACTTAAGTATTTTGCTTCTCTTAAAGAAAACGCTATCAGATGTAATGAAACAATGGTGGAAGATAGTGTTAAACTACTCCCTGACTTGCAGACAGTTACGATTGATGGGAAAAAATCTGTGAAGGCGACATTAACCATTGATCAAACAAAGCAAAAGAAGATAAGTGAACATTTGATAGGTGTATTCTTTGAAGACCTCAGTTATGCAGCGGATGGCGGATTGTATGCAGAAATGATACAGAACCGCGATTTTGAATACACTCCTAATGATCATAGAGGATGGAGTGCTACAACAGCATGGCATTGTTCATCACCGATTGATATAGAAGAGAATGAGCCGTTGAGCAAAAACAACCCACATTATGTTGTAGTGGGGAAGGATACCTTGTGCAATGAAGGTTGGGATGGAATAGCTATAAAAGCAGCGGAAAAATATGATTTCAGCTTTTATGTACGTAATATTGATAAGAATAAGAAGTCTTTTACGATAGCCTTGACAGACAGCAATGGCAAAATATTGTCAGAATCAAAAATAAAAACATCTGGTAAGCAATGGAATAAATATTCTTCAACGCTAACAGCCTCTGCTACAAATGACAAAGCAAAACTAATGATAGTTTCAAGTAATAATGCAAAAGCTGCTGTTGATATGGTAAGCCTTTTTCCTCAGAATACGTTTCATGGAAGAAAAAATGGTCTGCGTAAAGATCTTGCAGATACTATAGCAGCATTACATCCAAAGTTCGTAAGATTTCCAGGTGGTTGTATGAGCCATGGAGACGGAATAGATAATATCTATCATTGGAACAATACTATAGGTGAGCTTTATGATCGTAAACCAGACCGTAATATATGGAATTATCACCAAACCAGAGGTTTAGGATTCTATGAGTATTTCCAGTTTTGTGAAGACATCGGCGCAGAACCATTACCTGTATTGGCGGCTGGCGTACCTTGTCAAAACTCAGTCGCAGACGAATCAGGATATGGCGGTCAGCAGGGAGGCATAAACATGTCTGAAATGCCGATTTACTGTCAGGAAATACTTGATATGATAGATTGGGCTAATGGTGACCCGCATACAAGTAAATGGGCTAAGATGCGTGCTGAAGCAGGGCATCCTGCACCATTCAATCTAAAATATATTGGTATTGGCAATGAAGATATAATATCTACTGTTTTTGAAGAACGTTTCCTTATGATTGCTAAGGCCGTTAAGGAAAAATATCCTGATATTACACTGTGTGGTACAGTGGGGCCATTTCATTATCCTTCATCAGATTATATAGAAGGCTGGAAATTTGCAAAAGATAATAAGAAATATGTTGACATGGTTGATGAGCACTATTATGAAAGTACCGGCTGGTTTATGAATAATCAGTCATACTATGATAATTATGATAGGAATGCTCCCAAAGTATATATAGGTGAATATGCGGCAAATACGTATCCTAAGGCAAGTAACGTTGAAGTGGCTTTGGCAGAGGCCATGCATCTTTGCAATGTAGAAAGGAATGCTGATGTTGTGTATATGACATCGTATGCTCCACTCTTGTCAAAGGATAAACACCAGAACTGGCATCCTGATATGATATACTTTAATAACACAAGTATAAGGACCTCTCCAAGTTACGAAACGCAAAGATTATTTTCAGTTTCTTCTGGAGACAAATATATCTCATCTTCGTTATCTGCAGATAGTATTGTGAAGCACCGTGTAGCAGCAAGTGTGGTAGAAGATTCCAAGTCGGGTAATGTATACATTAAGATTGTCAATGCTATGCCTGTACAATTATCATTGAACGTTGATGGAATGGAATTGGCAAATAATATAAAATATGAAGGTTTTGAAGGTAGTCCAAAAGATTTAAAGGAAAAACGGATTATCGGTATATATACATTTAACAACAATGATTGGGTTATTGCCATTCCGGCATATAGTGTACGAATAATTAATATAAAAAATAAATAGATATGATTCAAATAATAATAGTTTCTATAGTAATTTTAGCAGCCGTATTTTATGCGTCTTATCTTATAGTGCAGGCGATAAAAAATGCGAATGATCCTTGCTCAGGTTGCGCTGGGTGTGCTTTACATGACCAACTTATTAAGAAACGTAAGGATGGAATGAAAAAGCCAATTTGTTTTAATAAAAAACAATGAAAAATTTGTGGGAATGAAATAAAAATATTACCTTTGCAACCGCAATCAGAAATGATAGCGCCTGCAAAATGGTACCTTGGCCGATCGGTTAGGTAACGGTCTGCAAAACCGTGCAGGGCAGTTCGACTCTGCCAGGTACCTCTCAATAAAATCGGAAACTTTTATAAAAGGTTTCCGATTTTCTGTTTATATTATATCTTTAAACAATTTGGATTGCATCGTAATGATGAAAATAATAGATTTATATTATTGAATATAAAAAAGGATACCTTTGCGGTATCCTTAATTATAATGTAATTAAATTGATTATTCGAATATGTTATTAATTTCCTTCATCTCATCTTCGTCAAACCATTTTTTGAGTTTCGATTTTGCTTTTTCCTTAATGTCTTCAGATACATTACCCCATACCTTTTTTAAGACGAAGATCAGCACTGCAAAATCATCAGACAGACCCATAATAGGAATTGCGTCAGGTATTGCATCAATAGGACTGATAAAATAGCCTAATGCCGCAATAATCATGGCCTTATCTTTAATTGGCACTTTGTCGCTTTGCAGCGTATAGAATAAAATCAGAGCTGAATAGACTAATTTGGCACCAGCCATTTTTGCTATTCTTGCTATCTTATCGACAAATCCATTAGCAGTAAATTTGTTAGCATAAGACATGAAATCAGGTAGTTCCATATTTGCGTTTCTTTAGTTGTTTTTATATAAGGCTACAAATTTACAAAAAATCCCTGCCATTACAAATTAATGACAGGGATTTTTGTTATTTATAATAATCAGAGATTATTTTGTCGTATCATTGAATGTTGCAACACGATTAAACTCAACCTCATCGAAGAGTTTGTCTGTAGCTCCAAGACCCTCTGTTGTAATGCGATCTGCACTGATCTTGTATCTATTTACAAGAGCTTTTTTAACTATATTAGCACGTTCTTCAGAAAGTTTCTGATTGATTTCTTTAGAACCTTCTGGTGAAGCATAGCCACTCACCTTAACTTTTGCATCTTTGTGAGCCTTTAGATAGGTAGCAATCATAGAAATGCTAGCATACTGTGCAGGATCAATAACACTCTTACCTTGACGGAAGATGACAGATGGCTGTAAGTTGGCAGCTACTGCTCTCGGTTTAGGTGTAGGTTTGTTCATACAATCTGTGAGCTGGGTCTGAAGATCAGCTATAGTTCTTTCTTTAGAAGCTAATTGCGTATCTTTCTCAGAGTTTGTATTACGAAGATCGTTGATCTTTGCATTTAAACCATCGATTTCAGCCTGATCACGTAGAGTTGCGATAGTAAAGTTGTTCGTACCGTTTGAGTTCTTAAACTTGTATACGATACCAGCATTTAACTGGAAAAATGAATTGTTGATGTTGTACTTAATGCCATTCTCAATGCCATTAGAGTGAAGCATATAATTCATAGATGGCTCAAGGTAAATCTGCCAAGCTTTTTGTTCTCCAAGGTTGAATGCAAAATCAAGACCGGCTTTTGATGTCAGGCCATTTCCTTTTCCAGACATTAAAGCTCTGTTAGACTTTGTTCCATAAATATGGTCCCAACCAAAACCGTAAACAGCTATAACTTCAAATGGACGTGGCTGACCTTTGTATCCGCCAAACCAGTTGCTGAAGTTAACAGTTCCAAGGGCACTGACATTTGTGTTACGAACAAAAGTGCCATTTGATTTTCCAGGCTTATTTGAGAAGTAAGCATTGCCCTCAACAGCCATACCGAAGACAGGAGTAAAGTAGCGGCCAATACGAAGGCCAGCATTAGGATTCAGGTTTTTGAACCAAGCATTATGTGTAGTAGCTGTTGACAATCCACCATTGATACCAATGTAGAAATTGTCAAAAGTCTTGCTCTCTGTAACAGTCTGAGCTGAAACAGAAGCCGTGATTGCGATTGCAGCAATAGATAGAACAAACTTTTTCATTTTTTTAAAATTAGTTAGTTATTAATAAATGTTATCTAAAATTTAATTATCGCAAAGCTATGAAAAAAAATTGATATAACCAAACAATATCTCCTGTATTTTATGTCGTAGAGCATAAAATCCGTGTTAATGATTAAAAAAACTTTATATTATTCTTTTTATGGTGTTATAAATAGCTTTTTTATTAAATTTGCACTTATGAAGAGAATTATACTCATTACCGGTGGTCAAAGGTCAGGGAAAAGCAGATATGCCGAGACTTTGGCTTTAAGTAAAAGTTCAAATCCTGTTTATTTGGCAACTGCTCATATCTGGGACGAAGAATTCAGACAAAGAGTACTTATACATCAACAGCGTAGGGGCAAAAATTGGACTAATATTGAGGAAGAGAAGTTTATAAGCAAGCACAATGTTTGTGGTAAGGTAGTTGTTATTGACTGCATCACTCTGTGGTGCACTAATTTTTTCTTTAATCGGCAGGCTGCTGAATGGGACCAGCCGTCTGTTGACGATGCTCTTGATAATATCAAAAGTGAGTTTGATAAGTTTACAGACCAAGATGCAACTTTTATTTTCGTAACCAATGAAATAGGAAGTGGTGGTGTCAGTGATAATCTTATACAACGCCGTTTTACAGATTTGGAAGGATGGATGAACCAATATGTAGCATCTAAATCAGATGAGGTGATACTCATGGTCAGTGGTATTCCTGTGAAAATAAAGTAGTATGTTAGTTATAATAAGTTATGAAAAAGTTTAAAATAAAATCTCCTGTTATGGATATTTGTAAAGCCATTCAGGATAAAATAGACAATCTTAATAAGCCTAAGGGTTCTTTAGGCAGACTTGAAAGCCTTGCTTTGCAGATATGTCTTATAGAACAAAAGTTGGAACCTACATTGCATAATCCATTTCATATATTGTTTGGTGCAGATCATGGCATTGAAAAAGAGCATGTAAGTGTATCTCCAAGAGAGATTACATGGCAGCAGATGATAAATTTTACTCATGGCGGCGGGGGCGTAAATATGTTTTGTAGACAACATGGGTTTAATTTGAAAATCGTAGATGTTGGTGTTGACTATGATTTGTCTTCTTATAAAGGAATACTGAACTATAAAATAGCAGGAGGTACAAATAATTTCTTATATGGTCCTGCCATGACTAATGAACAGTTTAATAAAGCCATTAATATTGGTTCTTCATTAGTCTTTGATTGCTACAATGAAGGATGTGACGTGATAAGTCTTGGCGAGATGGGAATAGCCAATACTTCTCCATCTAGTATATGGATGAGTCTTTTTGGAAATATCCCATTAGACGAGTGTATAGGAGCTGGTGCTGGACTGGACAAAAAAGGTATTGATCATAAAAGAGAAGTATTACATCAGTCGGTTGATAACTTTATCAATAAATATAAGGATACAGATGCTGAAAGCATCATCAGATATTTTGGGGGATTTGAAATGGTTGCTGCTATAGGTGCGATGCTCAGAGCAGCTGAGTTGCATCTGATAATATTAGTTGATGGATTCATAATGAGCGCATGCATGCTAGCAGCCAGTAAACTCTACCCGGATGTATTGGAATATGCTATATTTGGACATTGTGGAGACGAAACGGGACATAAAAAGATGCTTCATCTAATGAATGCCAAACCACTTTTGAATCTAGGTTTACGGTTGGGTGAGGGTACAGGTGCAATCTGTGCATTCCCTATACTTGATAGTGCTGTAAGGATGATGAATGAAATGAATAACTTTGAAAATGCAAATATCACTAAATACTTCTAAATGGTATGATAATATCTGGGCCGCCTTGATATTTTTTACCCGGTTGCCTTTCTGGAGATTACATCAACCTCCAAAGGATTGTTTTAAAACTGTTGTTGAACATTGGCCTTTAGTAGGATGGCTTACCGGTGGAATTATGGCTGCAGTGTTATACTTTTCAAGTATGATATTTCCTTACCCAATAGCTGTGCTTCTTGCTATATCCGTGAGGTTACTCATAACAGGTGCATTGCATGAAGACGGACTGACTGACTTTTTTGACGGATTCGGAGGTGGAGGAAATAACCGCCAGTGTATATTGGATATAATGAAAGATTCAAGAATTGGTACTTATGGCGTAGTAGGGATAATAATGTATGGTCTGCTACTTTTTTTCTCTCTTTCAAGTATGCCTGTAAGATTGGCCTCGTTTGTTATAATAGCTGCTGACCCTTTTTCAAAAATGGTTGCAGGACAGATCATAATGATGATGCCTTATGCAAGGACAGAAGAAGAGGCAAAAGCAAAAGTAGTGTATCGGAATATTAACATTAAGGCAGGTATAAGTCTCGCAGTTCAAGGACTGTTGCCGTTAGCTTTACTATTTTATTTGGAGCCGGCTTTGATGCTTGTTAACTGGCAGTGGATAATATTTGTACCTTGTCTTGTAATGTATTTCTTATACTTAATGATATGGAGAAAGTTGCGTGGATATACAGGTGATTGCTGTGGAGCTCTGTTCCTTCTTATAGAATTAAGTTTTTATCTTACAATTGTAATGTTGATTACTATTAATGCTAAAATGTAATATATATCAATGGAAATAGTGTTGATAAGACATACCAAAGTTGGCGTTCCTAAAGGAACTTGTTACGGTTGGAGCGATGTTCCACTGGCAGATACCTTTTTGGAGGAAGCAACCGAAACAAAGGCCAATCTTGAAAAAATAAAAATGAATTTTGATAAAGTCTATTCGTCACCTTTATCCAGAGCGGAAAAATTAGCCGAGTACTGTGGGTATCCCGATGCAGAAAGAGATGACAGACTGAAAGAAATGAATATGGGCGATTGGGAAATGCAGAAATATGATGAGATACAAGATGAAGCTTTGCAATTGTGGTTTAATGATTACATGCATCTAGCAGCAACCAATGGAGAAAGTTTTCCTATTATGTATGCCAGAGTTGCCGGATTCCTGGATGAACTTAAGAAAAAACCGTATAAAAAAGTCGCTATCTTTGCACATGGTGGTGTATTGATCTGTGCAGGTGTGTATGGAGGACTATTTCCTGTGGAAGACTGTTTTAGTCATCTTACAACTTACGGTGGTATAGAAACTATAACTATATAATTAATTAGCCCCTTAAAGTGGGGCTAATTAATCTTATTTTTTTAGAGCATCATACAATTTATCCAATGCCTCATCAGCATCTTTGCTTTCTTCTAGCAAGGTGACAAATTTACTTCCTATGATAGCTCCCGCAGCATTATTCTGTGCACTTTCTAATGTCTGTTTATTAGAAATACCAAAGCCAATCATGCGTGGATGTTTTAAGTCCATATTATTTATACGATGGAAATATTCCTGTTTAGCATCATCAAAGTTGTTTTGTGCCCCTGTGATAGAAACAGATGATACCATATAGATAAATCCGTCTGTGTTGTCATCAATAAAGTGTATGCGTTCTTCAGACGTTTCAGGAGTGATGAGCATAATAATGCGGATATCATATTTGTCGGCTATAGGTTTTACTGTCTCTTGATAATCTTTGAAAGGAAGGTCTGGTATTATTGCTCCGGATACTCCACATTCAACACAACTTCTGCAGAAGTTCTCTATTCCGTACTGGATTATGACATTGAGATAACCCATAAGTATAAGTGGTATCTTAACTTCATCTTTGATTGTCTTGAGTTGACCAAATATTTTTTTTAGAGTTATACCGTTGCGAAGAGCTTTGGTAGCAGCGCTCTGTATAACAGGACCGTCTGCCATTGGGTCGGAGAAAGGAATACCCACCTCTACCATTTTTATACCTCGGCGTTCCATTGTACGTATAACATCTGCAGTCCCATCTAGTTTGGGAGTACCTGCGCAGAAGTATAGTGACAAGAGTTTTTCATCACCTCTTTCTGCAAATAATTTATTAATCTTATTCATGTCTTTTATTTTTTAATTTCTGTGATAAATTTACTGAGAGATTGTATATCTTTAAGTGCCGGTGATATTTCAAAATTGGAATTGAGATCTATTCCGATACATTTTGGATGATTGAATAGTTTTATTTTCTCCACATCTTCTGGTTTTATACCACCACTTAGCAAGAATGGTTTTTCACCGTCGTAAAGTTTCAGAATTTCCCAGTCAAAGTGTTTGCCACTACCACCTATAGTTTCGCATTTAGTATCGAATAAAAAATAGTCTACATCTTTTTCATACAGCTTATATTTGTCAATATCTCTCGGGGCTTTGACACTTATAGCTTTTATAAATTGTATGTCTGGATGTATATCAGGATCAAGAGTACTTCTAAGGTTGCGTATCAGAGTAGGTGTCTCGCTTCCATGAAGTTGTATGATGTCTAAGTCATAATTTACTACACGTGTTATTATATTCTGGGCAGTGTCATCAACAAAAACACCAACCTTTTTTACAGTACATTTGTGTGTCGATAATTTATTGCAGTCATAATTGATAGCAATGTCAGGTAATAGTCCTGATGAAGAAGACTTCATTGAGACATATCTGCTTGATTTAGGATAGAAAATAAATCCAATCCAGTCAACCCCAAGATCTACCACCTGTCTGATATTGTTGCTATCGCGCATTCCACATACTTTTATTATCATATTAATTCTGAATTTTGGTGATAAAATCATTTAATGCATCACCCGGATTTTTGGTCTTCATAAAATTTTCTCCTATAAGAAAACCATTAAAGCCAGCTAACTTAAGTTCTTTTACAATGTCAGGATCACTTATGCCACTTTCGCTAACTTTGCATGTATTCTTAGGAAGTCGTGATGAAAGATAAAAAGAATTTTTTATGTCAGTTATGAATGTACCAAGATTACGGTTATTAATACCATACATATCCGGTTCTAGTTCTGCATAATCCAGTTCGCTTTCAGAATGCATCTCGAGTAGAACCTCCAATCCAAGTTGGTGAGCAGTATATAGTAATGATTTACATTCTGATATTTTCAGATCAGCAGCTATAAGTAGTATGGCAGATGCGCCGCATAGCCTTGCTTGAAAAATCTGATATTCATCAATAATGAAGTTCTTATATAGAATGGGAATATTTACGCCTGATTTGCGCGCTTCAACTATAAATTCATCCTTTCCCCCGAAGTATTTTTCATCAGTAAGAATACTTATAGCCGATGCTCCATATTGCTGATAACTTAGAGGAATAATATCAGGTTTCCCATCTTCTTTAATCCATCCCTTAGAAGGTGATTTGCGCTTAAATTCGGATATAATGCCTGTAGACGATTCAATAAGAGCTTTGCGCATAGATACAGTAGGTGAGTCTAAATTGATTATCTTTTCAACTTGCATGTGGATGTCGTGTTCAGATACCTCACTCTTGTATTTTTCAACTTCTATACGTTTCCACGCTATTATTTCTTCTAGAACGTCTTTCATACTTATATGTATTTATGAATTAAGTTGAATGAATTTATTCAGTGTCTTCAGCGCTGCACCGCTTTCTATGCTCTCTTTAGCAATAGCCACACACTCTTCAATACTCTTGTCCGGTTCCATAATTTGTATAGCAAAAGCTGCATTAGCTATAACCACCTCTTTATGATCTATTTTAGATGTGTTTTCCAACACGCTATCAAAAATTCTAGCTGCCTCTTCTTTTGTTTTACCACCTTCCAAATCTTTAGCATCAGCAATATTCAGTCCAATGTCGCTTGGTTTGAACAACTTTTCGTAATTATTGGTAGTCACTTTAAAATCGCCAGTAAGAGAAATTTCATCATAACCGTCGATACTTGTTTCAATACCATAATTTATACCCATTTTCTGATATACAGCATTGTAAAGGCGCATCTGGTTTAGATTTGCAACACCCAATAACTGGCATTTAGGCTGTGATGGATTGACTATAGGACCAAGCAGATTGAAGCATGTTGGAAATTCAAGAGCCTTACGGATAGGACCGACAAATTTCATGGCCCGTGCAAACAATTGAGCATGCAGATAGACAATGTTGCATTCATTCATTGAACGATTCAACTTATCAATATCTGATGTGAACTTTACCCCATGAGCTTCTATAACATTAGAAGCGCCACTAACAGATGTAGCTGCATAGTTGCCATGTTTAGCAACTTTATATCCAGCACCTGCGACTACGAAACAAGCACATGTAGATATGTTAAATGTGTTTTTCTGATCACCACCAGTACCGACGATGTCTATATATTCGGGTGTATCAAGTACAGCAGGAACACCAGTTTCGAGTATACCGTCTCTAAAACCAAGCAGTTCGTCAACAGTGATGCCGCGCATCTGCAATCCTGTAAGCAGGGCTACAATCTGTTCAGATGGATATTCGTTCTTAGTTATACCAAAAATAATTTCTTTTGTTTCCTCACGTGTAAGAACATCTTGGCTCAATACACGTGCAAGAATAGACTTCATTGTTTCCATAATATGTGTTTTTTATAAATTCATAAAGTTTTCTACTATTTTCTTTCCATCAGGTGTCAGTACACTTTCAGGATGAAATTGTATTCCGTGGATTTCATATTTTTTGTGTCTCAATCCCATAATCTGACCTTCGTCACTTTCTGCAGTTATCTCAAGGCAATCAGGTAAATTATCCTTAGATACCACCCAAGAGTGATAGCGCCCCATCGTAATACGTTCCGGTAGACCATCAAAGATATGATCGTTTCCTAATTGAGTTCCGATTGTAGCAACACCATGGAATACATCACTTAGATTTTTAAGTTGTGCTCCGAAAAATTCTCCTATAGCCTGATGCCCTAGACAAACACCTAGTATAGGCTTCTTGCCTGCATACGTCTTAATCACATCCAGAAGTAATCCGGCCTCTGAAGGAATGCCAGGACCTGGACTTAATATTATCTTATCAAACTCTTCAAGTATTGACATATCAAACTGATCATTTCGGTATACAGTAACTTCAGCACCTAATTCCTTAACAAGATGACTCAAATTATATGTGAATGAGTCGTAATTATCTATTATAACTATTTTCATAATAATATTACATATCTTCGGCTAGAAGAATAGCTCTCCTTAAAGCCCCTAATTTGTTGTTAACTTCTTGCAGCTCATAATCTTCATTACTTTTGGCAACGATACCGCCGCCAGCCTGAAACCAAAGTTCTCCGTTACGACTTACAAATGTACGTATCGTAATGGCTTGGTTTAGATTACCGTTCAGTCCTATAAAACCTATACATCCACCATAAGCGCCTCGGTTATGAGGTTCATATTCACTAATCAGTTGCATAGCCCTTACTTTAGGTGCCCCTGAAAGAGTACCAGCAGGGAATGTGTCTATAAAAGACTTTATAGGGTCTGCTTTATCATCCAGTTCACCGCTTACACGACTAACGAGGTGTATAACATGAGAGTAATATTGCAAGTCTTTATAAAAGTCAACTTTAACGTTATGGCAGTTTCTGCTTAAATCATTACGTGCAAGGTCTACAAGCATCACATGTTCAGCGTTCTCTTTAGGATCATTTCGCAGATATTCAGCACCGATATGATCTGCTTTTGGATCACCAGTTCTTTTTGTCGTACCTGCGATAGGATCAATATAAGCCTTTCTGCCTTCTATACGGCAATGTGTTTCAGGAGAAGAACCGAAGATTCTGAAACCTCCGAAATCAAAGTAGAAAAGATAAGGAGATGGGTTTATACTACGTAGTGCACGATAAAGTTTGAAATCATCGCCTTCGTATTTCTGGACGAATCTTCTAGACAACACAATCTGGAAGACATCACCTCTCATACAATGCTTAATACCCTTGCGTATATTAGCCTTATGTTCATCGTCAGTAATAGGAGATGTAGTATCACCTACAGGATGGAAACCAAAAGGTTTAACATTCGTCTTGTTCATCGCTTTCTCTATGGCGTGAATACATTTTAGACCTTCTTTTTCCTTTTCTCCATCTTTAAGAAGAGTTATAATAGTCATCTTATTGTTGAAATGGTCGAATACGATAACATCCCTATAAAGGATATATAACATGTCAGGTGCATCATTCTTTGACATTGTTGTGTCTTTTACTGCAATATTTTCGAAGTATCGTACTGCATTGAAAGCTGTATAACCATATAAACCACATAAGTTTGAGAACTCACCTGAAACATCAAAACACTTGATAAAGTCATTAATTACATTATCCGAACGATATTGTGAATTAACCTCTTTCCTGACAGTACTCCCGTCAGGCAGCGTGCATATTCCGAACCCATGATTGATAGACACACTTGCTATAGGGTTAATACCTATAAAAGAACGACTATTCTCTCCACCATGATAATCAGAACTCTCCATTAGCGCACTTTGGGGATAGATATCTCGCACTTTCATGTATACTCCGACAGGAGTATATAAGTCTGCCAGAATATTCCGACAGACAGTCGTATATTTGTATTTAGAAATTTCCATATTCTTCAGCCATATCTTTGTGTTCCAAATAAGTCTCAACATCTTTATCTCCACGACCACTTACAGTAAGTACCACAACGTCTTCTGGATTGAATTTAACCTTATTCAATGCTGCAACAGCGTGTGCACTTTCAAGGGCAGGAATGATACCTTCCATTCTGGTCAGTTCGTAAGCTGCTTTTACAGCTTCATCGTCATTTATTGAATAAACTGTTGCGCGATGTTGTTCGGCCATATTAGCATGAATTGGTCCTATTCCAGGGTAATCCAATCCAGCAGATAATGTTTCGGCTTCCATAATCTGTCCGTCAGGAGTTTGCATTACAAGAGTTTTTGCTCCATGCAGAATACCTAATCTGCCAGCGTGAATTGTAGCTGCTGTATGTCCGGTGTCGCATCCCTTTCCTCCAGCTTCTGCCAATACAATCTTCACGCGATTGTCATCAATATAGTGATATACGGTACCAGCAGCATTACTACCTCCACCCACACAGGCCATTAAGTAATTAGGATAGTCCCTACCAATTTTTTCCTGTAACTGTACTTTAATTTCTTTTGATATAATGCTTTGAAGACGTGCAACCATATCAGGATAAGGGTGTGGTCCAACAGTAGAACCTATTATATAAAAAGTATCAGAAGGATGACAACACCAGTCGCGTATTGCTTCGTTGGTCGCATCTTTTAGAGTCATGTTACCTGAAGTCACAGGACGAACTTCTGCACCAAGCATCTTCATTCTTTCTACATTAGTATGCTGACGCTGTACATCAAGTGCACCTTGATATACTACACATGGCATGTCCATTAGCGCGCAAACTGTTGCAGTAGCCACTCCATGTTGTCCTGCACCTGTCTCTGCAATAATACGGGTCTTTCCCATTTTTTTTGCAAGAAGGATCTGACCAATTGTATTGTTTATTTTGTGCGCACCTGTATGATTAAGATCTTCACGCTTAAGATACAGTTTGCAGCCATATTTATCACTCATACGTTTTGCATAATAGAGAGGTGAAGGACGTCCAACATAATCCTTTAGTAAGTCATAATACTCTTTTTTGAATTCTTCCGACTCTAGGATAGGGAGATATGATTTTTTAAGATTCTCCACTGTGGCATATAGGATTTCAGGAACATAAGCTCCACCAAATTCTCCATAATAGCCTTTGTCATCTACTTGAAAAGTTTTGCTCATCGTTATATTATATTTATATTTTGAAATTCACCTAAAAATAAAAAGGCCTGTCGTAAGAACGGCAGGCCTTTTTTATATTTATATTTTATATATACATACGGCAACCTCACTCACGACTTTTTAATCTTGAGTTCTGCCACCACCATGCATTATTAAAATTCTTAATCATTGCTTATTTTGTTATTTTCGTTGCAAATTTACACTTTTTCTATTAATTACCAAACTTTTTGCAAGAAAAAATAGAAAAAATTACATTAATCCATCTACAGGCATGCTCTTACCTTTGCGATAACCTATTCCTGTCACAATACAAATAAGTTCGCTATTTTGATTTGTAATCCTTGCTTCAACATAAGGGATTCTATGATGATCAACTACTTCTTGAGCCTCTGCTGTAAGGATATCTCCTTCAATAGCACTTTTTAGAAAAGAAATATTATTCTGTATACCGAATGTTAATGTACCGTGACTATTAATAGCTGCGGCTATCGCAATATCTGCCAATGTGAAATAAGCACCTCCTTGGCACACATTTCCACCATTAATATGCTTGTTGGTAACTTTCATTACAGCTTTGGCATATCCAACTTTAATTTCTATTATTTTACAACCATTGCTAGCAGCAAAACGGTCTTTCTCGTTCAAATAGTCTTTTAGTGTTGCCATATAAAATCTTATGGATTTTTTGATGTATTTATGTTTCCAAAATTGACGACCGCGTTTCGAA
Organism: Xylanibacter oryzae DSM 17970; assembly: GCF_000585355.1. Lineage (NCBI taxonomy): Bacteria > Pseudomonadati > Bacteroidota > Bacteroidia > Bacteroidales > Prevotellaceae > Xylanibacter > Xylanibacter oryzae. Next base: position 545,546 of record NZ_KK073873.1, read on the forward strand.
AAGAATTATAATTACCCATATCATACATGTGTCCTTTTAGACTTACACCTATGAGTCCTTTATTCTTCCTTACTTTATCAAGAGCTTTAGTAAGTTCGATTTCTTTGTCGCTATTTTCAGCTTCAGATATATCTTTTCCTAATTGATCAAAGACATTTTGAGTAAGTATATATTGTCCAAAAACAGAATAGTATTTGCTCTTATTATTCTTCATTTTGACTCCTAAGAAATCTTCTGCATAACAGGCATTAGGCTTCTCGCAAAAATTAATGATGTTCATCTCCGTTTCATCTTTATCCTCCCAGACCCCTGTCATTATACCATATTGAGAGACTTCAGATAGAGGTACGTCGTGAATTGCTACCATATCCATGTTGAATTTTTCGTATTTTTCGATAAGTTGTAAGGCACATGGTTTATTTGTATAACTTCTATACAATGTATCACCTAACAGTAATAAGACAGGTTCACCGCATGTAAAGTCTACAGCTTGATACACTGCATGTCCGAAACCTTTTTTTTCTTTTTGATAAACATACTTCAGTTTCTTTCCAATATCAAGAATCTTGTTTTCATATTCTTGCATTTTTGGATTCAACTTGTTAAGGTGCTCTTCTGGTAATGGTGTTTCGAAAAATTCTCTATATTTTATTTTTTCTTCTTCTGATCCCAATATGATACAAACTTCTTCTATACCACTTTCTATTAGTTCTTCAAGCAAAATTAGTATGACTGGCTTTACCATACCATCTTTGTCGGGGATTGGGAAAAAATCTTTTTTGAGCGAACGTGTTGAAGGGTAAAGACGAGTGCCAAAACCTGCAACAGGGATAATGGCTTTGCGTATAGTATGTACTGGACGTATAGTCAACTTATAAGGTTTCATACCTTGTTTTGTAAGGTATTCAATCAACTGGTCTTGACATTTCTCGTCACGTGCAATGAACTGTATTGATCCATCTCCTTGAGAACCGACACCCTTCCCTCCATAAATAAGCGGTAGGATATTAGAGTCTTTAAGAACTTTATGTAATTTTGGCGCTGTTAATTCTTCAGGGCACATAGGAGCAATATCCTTGTCAAAAAGGTCTTGTGCTTCTGTCATCAACTTTCCTAGTGATTTAGCATCACCATTTGCCATATAGTTTATTGCCTTTTTTATTATCGCCTGATTTTTTTCTCCCAGAGCTCGGTGTTCTTTTTCTTCTGATTCATTTGAAGCAAAAGGATAACCTTTGTTAAGGTCACCAAGAATCTTAATTGTATCTTTTTTTGCACAAAGATCAGAAAAGACCCAGTAAAGATGTTTTTTTACGTTTATTGATTTAACCTCAATCTCATCACCGTCGAATATCATAAGATTAGGTTTTACACCGAAGGCACAAGCCTGATCTAATCGTCCACAGCGTGAAGATGTCCTTAACTCACCTACGTAAGCGATATTCATCTCTCCCATAGTGTTAAGATTTAGGCTATATATATTGTTGAAGGCGCGTGCTACCAGCACACATATAGCCGCACTAGATGATAGACCGCTCTTTATAGGCAGAGACATCTTTTTGATAGTGATTTTCACTCCTCCGACCTTATACCATTCCAGCATATATGAAGCTACACCTGCACAATAAGAAAAAAACGTACCTGATTTAGCAATACGCTTGAGTTCATTTTCACTCATTCTGCATCCGAAATCCTGCCATATATCTTTTATTTCAGGAGCTTCAGAATATATTTCGAAGATACTCGATTTTTCAACTTCAGCCTCTATTCCTTGTTCTATACCTGTAACAATAGACATACCAGGAACAACATCTGCATTCATAGAACGGTATTTACCAGCCCAGTCGGTATGTTCACCAAACAGGCAAAGACGGCCTGGGACAAAAAGAGTTACTGCCATATTAAATTAGGTTATTTGTTCAGCAAAGATATACATTTTTTCTGTTTTTGCAAAAAAAATGGATTAATTTGTTGTACGTCTCGATATTATTTGTACTTTTGCGGGCAATTTAAAACATATAAAAGATGTGTGGAATAGTAGGATATATTGGTTTCCGTGATGCTTATCCCATTCTTATCAATGGGTTGAAAAGATTAGAGTATCGTGGCTATGACAGTGCAGGGGTGGCACTTATTTCGGATAACGATGAGCACCTTAATATATATAAGGAGAAAGGAAAAGTCGCAGTTTTGGAAAATTCTTTAGCTGACAAAGACTTAAGTGGAACAATCGGTATGGCTCATACCCGTTGGGCTACTCATGGTGAGCCATCTTCAATAAATGCCCATCCGCATCTTTCACAAAGCGGTAGACTAGCCATTGTCCATAATGGTATTATTGAAAATTACGCATCTCTTAAAAAATATCTTGCAGGTAAAGGTTTTACATTCAAGAGTTGTACCGATACAGAGGTTTTGGTGCAATTGATAGAATACATGCAGCAGACATATAACCTTTGTGTTGCTCAGGCCACGCGTTATGCGTTGCGTAAGGTCGTAGGAGCATATGCTATAGTTGTTATGGATAAAGAACATCCTGATGAATTAGTTGCAGCCCGTAAGAGTAGTCCTCTTGTGGTAGGAATTGGTGAAGACAATAAGGAATTCCTTATTGCGTCAGATGCATTACCTATTGCTGGGTATACTCATAACATGGTATATCTAAATGACGAGGAGGTCGTATTGTTGCGTCGTAATCAGCCTATGTCTGTAAAGAATCTTAAAAACGAGGATGTCAATATTGATGTTAAACAAGTTGATATAGACATTGACAAACTTGAAAAAGGTGGATACGACCATTATATGCTTAAGGAAATATTCGAACAGCCGAAAGCTATCTCTGACTGTATGCGAGGCAGATTACTGCAGAAGAAACATCAGATTGTACTTAGCGCAATTAATCTTCACCGTGAACAGTTGATAAATGCAAAACGTTTTATTATCATAGCTTGTGGTACATCATGGCATGCCGGTCTTATTGGCAAACAGTATATAGAAAATTACTGCGATGTTCCTGTAGCAGTTGAATATGCATCTGAGTTTCGTTATCGCAACCCTGTTATAATGCCAGATGACGTAGTCATTGCAATATCACAGAGCGGAGAGACTGCTGATACCCTTGCGGCATTTCAGTTGGCAAAAGCTCATCATGCACTATGTTTTGGAATCGTTAATGCTGTAGGTTCAAGCGTAGCACGTGAATCGGATACAGGTATTTATACACACGTCGGACCTGAAATAGGAGTTGCATCTACTAAAGCATTTACAGGGCAGGTTATGGTCCTAGCTCTATTTTCTTTGGCATTAGCTAAGGCTAAAGGAACTATAGGACAAAAGGATTATGAAGAAATAATAGATGAACTGTCTATAATACCAGAGAAAATAAAAGTTGTATTGCAGCAAAATGATAGAATAAAAGAGATTGCAAAGACTTATACATATGCCCGTAACTTTTTGTATATGGGACGTGGATACAATTATCCTGTAGCAATGGAGGGTGCTCTTAAATTAAAAGAAATCAGTTATATACATGCAGAAGGTTATCCTGCCGCAGAGATGAAGCATGGGCCAATCGCTTTAGTCGATGCGGAGATGCCTGTAGTATTTGTAGCTACCCATCATCAGTTGTATACTAAGATAATATCAAATATAGAAGAGGTAAAAGCTCGTAATGGTAGAGTGCTGGCAGTTGTAACACAGGGTGATACAAGCGTAAGGAAACTAGCTGAGCACATTATAGAGGTCCCTCCTACAATAGCTCCACTTGCTCCATTACTTTCTGTAATACCTTTACAGTTGCTTGCATATCACGTAGCAGTAGAAAAAGGTTTGAATGTCGATCAACCACGTAATCTTGCAAAATCGGTTACTGTGGAATAAATATAATATAAAGGTCTGATTTTTAAAGAAATATAAAATCAGACCTTTTTCTTTTGCTTTTATTTGTTTTATTGTATATTTGCCAGCAAGAACAATCTAGCTAGAAGACATACTATTAACTTTATAAACATAAAACAAATGAAAAACCTAAAAATGTATATCAACGGCAAATTCGTTGATGGTAAATCAGGAAAATTTATTGATGTTTTAAATCCTTCGACTGAGGAAATCGTAAGCAGGCAACCAGACGGTACGGTTGAAGATGTAAATGAAGCTATTGATGCTGCAGAAAAGGCACAAGATGCCTGGGCAAAGACTCCCGCTGTAGAACGAGGCAAGTATTTACATAAGATGGCTGAAGGAATACGACAACATCTGGATGAATTCGTAGATATCATTGTGAAAGAGCAAGGTAAAACTCTTTCATGGGCTAAAGTTGAAGTTGGCGTTACTGCAGATTACTTTGATTATATGGCCGGTTTTTCACGTACCATTGAGGGAGAAGTAATACCAAGTGATCGTCGTGGTGAAACTATCATACTTACAAAACGTCCTATTGGTGTCGCTGCAGGTATACTGCCTTGGAACTTCCCATTTTTTCTTATAGCTCGTAAAGCGGGAGCTGCTCTTATTACAGGTTGTACTATAGTCCTAAAACCTTCACAATTGACTCCTGAAAACTGTTGTCGCTTTGCAGAAATCGTAGATGAGACAGGCTTGCCTGCAGGCGTTCTTAATGTAGTCACAGGTAAAGGTTCGTTAGTAGGTAACGCTATGGCTGCTAGTCCAAAGATTGGAATCGTAAGTCTTACAGGTAGTGTTGGCGCAGGCGTTAAAATAATGGCGGCGGCGGCACCTAATATAACGAAGGTTTCTTTGGAATTAGGAGGCAAGGCTCCAGCAATAGTTTTTGCAGATGCAGACTTGGAATTGGCTGCAGACTGTGTCATACAGTCGCGTATTGGCAATAACGGTCAGATATGTAATAATGCAGAGCGCGTGTATGTACATAAAGACGTTAAGGATAAATTTACAAAAATGTTGTTAGAGCGATTTATGAAAGTATCTGTGGGCGATCCTGGCAAATATTTGGATGTTGATATGGGACCACTAATAGAAAAACGTGCTTTGGACAGCGTCGCAGAGAAAGTGGAGCATGCTATTAGTCAGGGTGCAAAACTTTTGTGTGGTGGACATAGGGTAGGAGATAAAGGATATTTCTATGAAGCAACACTTATGGAGGCAACGCAAGAAATGGATATAGTACACGAAGAAACCTTCGGTCCTGTACTTCCGATAGTTGAATTTGATAATATAGATCAAGTTATTTCATGGGCGAATGATGTAGAATATGGTCTTGCATCTTCTGTCTTCACAAAAGATATAGATACTGCAACAAAAGTTTGTCGTGAACTTAAGTTTGGTGAAACATATATCAACCGTGAACATTTTGAAGCGATGCAAGGATTTCATGCCGGAGTTAAAAAATCTGGTATTGGTGGCGCAGATGGTAAACATGGTGTGGAAGAATACTTAGTTACACATGTAACATATCTTGATACTCATTATGAATAATAGAATATACAAATATATTAACTAAAAAGATAGCCGGACATTTTAAAATGTCCGGCTTGTCTATTTCGACAATATTGTTGAATTCGGTTAAATGATATATTGTATTAGAATTTAAATAAAACTTGTTTTTATTATATAGGTAGAATATTAATTAGTCTTTATTAACGTGTGTTCAATCTAAAGTGTCAGTTCTTGATAATAAAGTATTATCTATTTATATCTAAAATCCTTAATTTTGCAAGCGCAATCATATATAAAATATATGATTGATTAACAAATATAATTAAAGAATGAATAAGATATTATTATTAATCATTACCTTTTTTATGGCAATGCCATTATCAGCCAATAATACTTTTGTAAAAGTATACCAAGGTCATTTCTTGAGAGATGGAAAACCATATTATTATGTGGGTACAAATTTTTGGTATGGAGCCATTTTGGGTTCGACAGGACAAGGTGGCAATCGTAAACGCCTTTGTGCAGAATTGGATAAAATGAAATCTATGGGTATAGATAACCTTCGGATTCTTGTTGGAGCTGATGGCGAACGTGGAATAAAGACTAAAGTGGAGCCTACTTTGCAGATAAAACCAGGAGTTTATAATGATACTATTTTGGAAGGATTGGATTATCTGCTTCAACAAATGGGCAAACGCAATATGCTGGCTGTACTTTATCTTAATAATTCATGGGAATGGAGTGGAGGTTATGGTTTCTATCTGCAATATGCAGGAGAAGGAAAAGCACCACGTCCTGATGAAGCAGGGTATCCTGCATACATGAACTTTGTACGTAAGTATGCAACAAGTGAAGAAGCTCACCAACTGTTCTATAAGTATGTAAATTTCATTCTAAATAGGACAAACCGTTATACACATAGGAAGTATGTAGATGATCCTGCAATAATGTCATGGCAGATAGGTAATGAACCTAGGGCTTTTGGTAAAGAAGAATTGGAACCATTTGTAAAATGGCTTTCAGAGGCTTCTTCTCTTATAAGAAGTATAGACAAAAACCATCTTGTATCAATAGGCAGTGAAGGTGCATGGGGATGTGAAGGAGATTATAACGTATACGAAAAAATATGTGCAGATAAGAATATTGACTACTGCAACGTACATCTTTGGCCATATAACTGGGGATGGGCAAAAAAAGACAGTTTGATAGAAAATCTAGACCGTTCTTGTCGAAATACAAAAGAGTATATAGACAGGCACCTTACAATATGTTCTAAACTTAATAAGCCATTAGTAATGGAAGAGTTCGGATATCCGAGAGATGGCTTTTCTTTCTCGCCTTATTCTACTACCAAAGGTCGTGATGGATATTATAAATACGTCTTCTCGCTGGTAGCAGATAATGCCAAAAGTGGAGGAAACTTTGCAGGATGTAATTTTTGGGGATGGGGAGGAATGGCCAAGCCTACTCATGAGAATTGGAATGTCGGGGATGACTATTGTGGAGATCCTGCACAAGAACAACAGGGTTTGAATTCTGTATTTTCTTCAGATACATCAACACTTTTTATCGTAAAAGAGCAAATTGAAAGTATGAGTAATATTTGTAGATGATATATTATATTGTTTGCTAAAAGTCTGATATTATAGGACTTTTGGGGTTTATTAACATAGATCGTAAGCAAAGTGTAAGCTATTGGCAATAAAGTATTATATTTAATTATACAAAAGTATTAACTTTGCAGAAATAATTAGAGTGTTTTATATCCTAATCATGTATTATAATAATTAATAGAATGATTTGTTAATACTCTTAAATTTGAACTTATTAAAATAATAATACGAATTGATGCACCTCGTGATTGTAAAATAATATAGACGATATGAACAACGGATTAAAATTATTAGCAGTTTCTTTTCTATGTGCTTTCTCTTTTACAGCAAGTGCACAAAAATGGGAACACCTTGCGGATACACCTCAGATGGGATGGAACTCTTGGAATAAATTTCAAGGTAATATTGATGAGGAAATCATAAAGACTATTGCAGATGCAATGGTTTCAACTGGATTGCGTGATGCAGGTTATGTATATATTAATATGGATGACTGTTGGCATGGTGAGCGTGATGAAAACGGATTTATCCAAGCTAATTCAAAACGTTTTCCACATGGGATTAAGTGGCTTGCAGATTATGTGCATTCAAAGGGATTGAAACTAGGCATCTATAGTGACTGTGGTACAAAAACCTGTGCAGGAATGCCAGGAAGTTTAGGCCACGAATATCAGGATGCTCTGCAATACGCTCGTTGGGGAATTGACTATCTAAAAGAAGATTGGTGCAATACAATAAATATAAATGCAAAAGGTGCTTATCAACTAATGAGCGACGCTTTACGTGCTGCCGGGCGCCCAATACTACATAGTATGTGTGAATGGGGAGACAATATGCCTTGGCGATGGGCAAGGAATATTGGTCATAGTTGGCGTATCGGACCAGACATATGGTGCTCATTTGATTCTCTTCGTGTTTTTCCAACATACACTCAGTATAGTGTAATGAACTGCATTGCAAAGAATGATACTTTACGTCAATATGCAGGTAAAGGGCATTGGAATGACCCTGATATGTTGGAGGTTGGGAATGGAATGAAAAATAGTGAAGATCGTGCTCATTTTGCTATGTGGTGTATGATGGCGTCTCCTCTTATTATTGGAAATGACATACGTTCTATGAGTAATGAGACAAAAGCAATTCTTATGAATAAGGAAATGATAGCCGTAAATCAAGATAAAATGGGGATACAGGGATATCATCATTCTGATGTGAATGGTTTGCAGATATGGTTTAAACCTCTAGAAAATGGTGACTGGGCAATTACGATACTTAATCCAACACAGAAATCTTTAACTTATGGCATAAATTGGCAGAATTTTAACTTCAAGGATACACAAGTCTCGGACAAAAGTACAGATTTTGATAAGATAGAATACCATGTTCGTAATCTATGGTTGCATAAATCAGAGGGAAAGACTTCAAAGGAAAATCGTGTAGAACGAACAATAACAGTACCTTCGCACGATGTAATTTCGTATAGGTTAATTAAGTAATGTGAATGTTTGTGACCTCCTCCATTATGGGGGAGGCTACATCTTTAATTTGTCTACAATGAAAAAGATATTAATACTTTTGGTTACCTTAATGTCAATTCAACCAGTATCTGCACAGATACGAGGTTATAACATACGTGTAACTGTAACTCCAGACCATAAAGACTGGAATTACAAAGTTGGTGAGACTGCATCATTTATAGTTAATGTATTGAAGTCTGGTACATTGCTTGACAATGTTAAAGTGGATTATGAGGCTGGACCTGTAATGTACCCTAATGTAAAGAAAACCGGAGTGATTCTACCAGATGGGACTATGAGATGGAGTGGTAAGATGACTGATGCTGGTTTTTATCGTTTTAAGGTTACTGCACATGTAGCAGGAAAAGATTATGATGGACTTTGTACAGCATCTTTTTCTCCAGAAAAAATTCAGCCTACAACTGAATGTCCAAAAGATTTTGATGAGTTCTGGAACAACTCTCTTAAAGAAGCACGTCAGACAAGCCTTGAACCAACAAAAGAATTATTACCCGAGCGTTGTACAAAGGATGTGAATGTATATCAAGTAAGTTTCCAAAATATACGATTTGGCAGTCGCACATATGGTATACTATGTGTACCGGTAAAACCTGGAAAATATCCGGCATTGCTTAGGGTACCAGGGGCTGGAGTAAGACCTTACCAAGGAGATATATTGACTGCTTCTAAGGGAGCAATAACTTTAGAAATAGGTATACATGGAATTCCTGTAACAATGACTCAGGATTATTATGACAAACTGGCTAATGGAGCCTTATATTGCTATTGGGACAATAATATGGATAATCGTGACAAAGCATATTATAAACGTGTATTTATAGGGGCTGTACGTGCTATAGACTATATCGCATCAATGCCAGAATGGAATGGCATGAGTCTTGGAGTTACTGGTAGTAGCCAAGGAGGAATGTTATCTCTTGTTTGTGCTGCCTTAGACAAAAGAGTTACCTTTTATGGGGCCGTTCATGCAGCTCTTTGCGATCATACAGCATCTCTTAAAGGTATTGCTTGCGGCTGGCCACATTATTTTTATTATGACAATAAGGGTATAGACCAGAGGAAGATAGAAACTTCAAGATATTACGACGGCGTGAATTTTGCCCGTAGAATTACTGCCAATGGATGGTTCTCTTTCGGATATAATGACGAAGTGGTTCCTCCTACTTCTGCTTATGGGACATATAATGTGACAGGAGGTAAAAAAGAATTGCACATTTATCCTGAAACGGGTCACTATTGGTATCAGGAACAATGGGATGAATGGGAAGAATGGCTATTAAATCAGATGGGAATTAATAATTAATCTAATAATATGAACAATTTATTAACATTAATAACTGCAGCAACAATGACATTAACCGTTAGTGCAAATAATAGAGAAAATGCGCCTATATATAAGAATCAAAAGGCTCCAATTGAGCAAAGAGTTAATGACCTCTTAAGTCGCATGACCTTAGAAGAAAAGGTTGGGCAGATGAATCAATTTGTTGGTTTGGAGCATATACGTGAGAACAGTAAAACAATGTCAGCAGCAGATTTGGCAACAAATACAGCAAGTGCATTTTATCCTGGTATAAGTGATAAGGATGTCGCAAATTGGACAAGACAGGGATTGATAGGTTCATTTCTACACGTATTAACATTAGAAGAGGCTAACGAACTTCAGCTATTAAATATGAAAAGCAGGCTAAAAATACCTCTTATAATAGGTATTGATGCTATTCATGGTAATGCTAAATGCCAAAATAATACAGTATATCCAACAAATATAGGACTAGCAAGTTCTTTTGACGTAGATATGGCTTATAAAATAGCCCGTCAGACAGCTCTAGAGATGCGTGCAATGAATATGCAGTGGACATTTAATCCTAATATAGAAGTAGCTCGTGATCCTCGGTGGGGGCGTTGTGGAGAAACTTATGGAGAAGACACATACCTTGTAACTCAGATGGGTGTAGCTACAGTGAAAGGCTATCAACGAAATATGGATACAGATCAGGATGTGCTGGCATGCATAAAGCACTTCTGTGGAGGTACTCCTGTAAATGGAACAAATGGTGCTCCTGCAGATTTGTCAGAGCGTACTTTAAGAGAAGTCTTTTTTCCTCCGTATATCGCTGGCGTTAAAGCTGGTGCAATGTCATTGATGACAGCTCATAATGAACTTAATGGTATACCTTGTCATACTAATAAGTGGTTGATGCAAGACTTGTTGCGCAATGAGTGGGGATACAAGGGCTTTATAGTAAGTGACTGGATGGATATAGAGCATTGTGTAGATCAACATCATACAGCTAAGGATGATAAAGATGCTTTCTATCAAAGTATTATGGCAGGAATGGATATGCATATGCATGGTCTGGAATGGCAGGAAAATGTATGTGCTCTAGTGCGTGAAGGAAAAATTAAGGAGAGTCGTATAGATGAATCTGTAAGACGAATTCTTGATATAAAGTTTCGTCTTGGATTATTTGAGCATCCTTATGGTAATGTAAAAATCAGGGATAAGGTTATTAATAACCTTGAACATAAACAGACTGCACTTGAAGCTACACGCAACTCCATCGTCCTTTTAAAAAATGCGAATGGATTGTTGCCTCTGGATGCTTCAAAATACAAAAAGGTTCTTGTTACAGGTATAAATGCTAACGACCAGAATATAATGGGTGATTGGAGTGAACCACAGCCAGAGAATAAAGTATCTACGGTACTCAAAGGTTTACAACAAATAGAACCAAATACACATTTTGAGTTTGTTGATCAGGGATGGGATCCTCGCAACATGGACCCTAAGAAAGTTGATGAGGCTGTAGCAAAGGCTAAAGACTGTGATCTTAATATTGTCTGTTGTGGAGAATATATGATGCGCTTCCGTTGGACAGAACGAACGAGTGGTGAGGATACCGACCGAGACAACTTAGATTTGGTAGGATTGCAAAATGATCTTATAAAGAGAATATACGAATCAGGCAAACCTACAATATTGGTTATTATCAGTGGTCACCCGCTAAGTGTTACATGGGCAGCAGAACATCTTGATGCGATAATAAATGCGTGGGAACCAGGGCAGTTTGGTGGTCAGGCAATTGCAGAGATTCTATATGGAAAAGTTAATCCTTCGGCAAAACTTGCTATGACAATGCCACGTTCGGTAGGTCAGATACAGTCCATCTACAATCATAAGCCATCAGCATTTTTCCATCCAGTGGTATGCGGAACATCAGAACCTCTATACCCTTTCGGATTTGGATTATCTTATACTACATATAAGTATAGTGATCTTATTTTAGATAAAACAAATATACAAAAAGATGGGAATGTTAAAGCTAGTGTAACAATAACGAATAATGGCAGTAGAGATGGTGTTGAAATAGCTCAGCTTTATATTCATGATATAGTTGCATCAGCAGAGCGTCCTGTAAAAGAACTTAAGGACTTTAAGCGTGTTTATTTAAAAGCTGGTGAAAGTAAAATAGTTGAGTTTACAATAACACCTGATAAATTAGCTTTCTATGACAAAAATATGCATTATTGTGTTGAACCAGGTGATTTTGAAGTTTTGATAGGTGGAAGTAGTAGGAACACAGATGAAATTAAAGCAAAATTTACTGTTGATGAATAATAATTGAATATACTAACTTATGAAATATCTTATATTAACAGCTTTTGCAATGACATTTTTTGCAATACAAGGATGTGCAACGACAAAGAATGGAATCTTTGGAAAAGACAAAAGTGTACAAAAACTAGAAAAGAATTTAATGAAGTGGCAGAAAAAAGGATATCTTGTAGGGCATCAGGATGACCCTGTATATGGTACTACATGGAAATGGGATTATGGTAAGAGTGATGTAAAGTCCGTTTGTGGTGAATATCCAGCCATTATGGGTTTTGATCTTGGAATGATAGAACTTGGTGCTGATAAAAATCTTGATGGTGTACCATTCAGCCGTATACGAGAAGAAATAATAAACCAGTATTCTAGAGGTGGAGTTATAACTATAAGTTGGCATCCTCATAATCCAGTAACAGGTAAAAGTGCATGGGATAATAGTGGTAATGCTGTAAAAGCTGTGTTGTACGGTGGAGCACAGCACTCTAAATTTGAAATATGGCTTAATGCCGTGGCACAATTTATAAATTCACTTAGGACCGCAGATGGTAGAAAAATTCCTGTTATTTTCCGTCCATGGCATGAAATGTCTGGATCATGGTTTTGGTGGGGCTCAAAATCATGCACAGCAGATAACTACATAAGTTTATATCAGATGACAAGTGATTATATGAAAAGTAGAGGTGTAAACAATATTTTATATTGTTTTTCGCCAAATTCAGAAAATAATGATAATGAAGAGCATTTCTTGAAATATTATCCAGGAGATGAATATGTAGACATTATAGGTGTAGACATATATCAGTTTGATAAAACAGGTGAGACATATGCAAAGAATCTAAATGACGAACTGAATCTGCTAACAAAAATAGGAAAGGAACATAATAAGTTAATATGCCTTGCTGAGACTGGATTTCGGAACACACCTGATTCTACATGGTTTACAAAAATATTAAAACCTGTAATAGATAAATATCCTATATCATATATGCTTTTATGGCGTAATGCATGGGACCAACCGGAAGAAAACTTCGGACCTGCTCCCGAAAAAAGTTGTGCTAAAGATTTTAGAGAATTTTATAAAGCGGATAATACTCTATTTATAAATGATATTAAATAAAAACGAAATAAGAATTATGACTGATTTCTTTAAAAAGGTAGAAATATTAAAAGCTCGTCATGAAGCACTATTGTCAAGGAAAAACAAACCTCAAGAGTGGGGAAATGGCATTTATACAAGGTATAAATATCCTATATTGACATGTGAACATACACCATTAGCGTGGCGTTATGATTTTAATGAGAAAGATAATCCATATCTTATGCAGCGGATAATGATTAATGCTACTCTTAATTCAGGAGCAATAAAATGGAATGGGAAATATGTTTTGGTCGTACGTGTAGAAGGAGCAGATCGTAAGTCTTTCTTCGCTATTGCTGAAAGTCCAAATGGAATAGACAATTTTAGATTTTGGGATGAACCTATAACAATGCCAGATGACATTATACCAGCTACTAATATTTATGATATGCGTCTTACGCAACATGAAGATGGATGGATTTATGGCATATTTTGTGCAGAACGGCACGATGACAGTAAACCAGTTGATTTATCAGCAGCTACAGCAACAGCAGCCATAGCGCGGACCAAAGACCTTGTTCATTGGGATCGCTTGCCAGATCTTAAAACAAAAAGTCAGCAACGCAATGTAGTACTTCATCCTGAATTCGTTGACAATAAGTATGCCTTTTATACTCGTCCTCAGGATGGATTTATTGATGCTGGTTCTGGTGGAGGCATTGGGTGGGCTCTTGTTGAGGATATTACTAATGCAGAGATAAAGGAAGAAAAAATTATAAACAGTCGTCATTATCATACTATAATGGAAGTGAAAAATGGCGAAGGACCACACCCTATAAAGACCCCAAAGGGATGGTTACATCTTGCTCACGGTGTAAGAGGTTGCGCTTCTGGTTTGCGTTATGTTCTTTATATGTACATGACGGCCCTTAATGATCCTACTCATGTTATAGCTCAGCCTGGCGGTGCTTTTCTTGTACCTCAGGGAGATGAATATATAGGTGATGTCATGAATGTCGTTTTTGCAAATGGATGGATTGCTGATGAGGATGGAACAGTTTTTATATATTATGCATCATCAGATACACGTATGCATGTAGCTACATCTACGATAGATAAATTAGTGGATTATTGCTTTAATACACCTGAGGATGGATTTTATACCAGCAAATCTGTTGAAGCTATAAAAAAACTAGTAGTAAAAAACAAAAGCCTGTAAAAATATAACATTGAGACTTTAATATAAATAAAAAATATTATACGATTATAATAATATGTTGAAACTAAGCGAAAAAATAGGATATGGTTTTGGTGATATGTCGTCAAGTATGTTCTGGAAGATATTTGGAGCTTATCTTATGATATTTTACACTGATGTATTTGGTCTGTCGGCAGCTGTAGTTGGTACTATGTTTGCTATTACACGTATATGGGATTCCTTTTTCGATCCCGTGGTTGGAATCGCATCTGATCGTACAGATACTCGCTGGGGTAAATTCCGTCCCTATTTGCTTTATCTTGCCTTGCCGTTTGCTGCCATTGGAATGTTGACTTTTATGACTCCTCCTTTCGGCAATACAGGTAAGATCGTTTATGCGTTTATTACATATACCCTTATGATGATGGTATACAGTGCAATAAATGTTCCATATGCTTCTATGTTAGGTGTTATAAGTCCGAATCCTTCGGATCGTAATACATTAGCAACATATCGAATGATGTTTGCATATATAGGCAGTTTTATAGCGCTGTTACTTTTTATGCCTTTAGTCAATTTTTTTGGTGGCGATCTCCCTTCAGCATCTATGCATGGGTGGATGACTGCTCCTCAATTTGGTTGGTTTATGGCTGTCGTTGTAATTGGACTTTTTTGTTCTGTACTCTTTTTTGGATGTTTTTCACTTACTCGTGAAAGAGTAAAACCTGTAAATGAGTCAAAAACGCCTCTTAAAACAGATATAAAGGACCTTCTTCACAATTCACCATGGTGGATACTTTTGGGGGCAGGAGTAGCATCACTTGTTTTCAATTCGGTAAGAGATGGAGCTACTGTATATTATTTCAAATATTTTATTGATGAAACTGCATTTGGTAATATCAAGTTTATTGGAATCCCATTTGTATTAAGTGGTTTATATTTAGCTGTAGGGCAGGTCGCAAATATCGTAGGTGTAATAATTGCGGCACCTATAAGCAATAAGATAGGTAAGCGTCATACATTTATGGCAGCTATGGCCATAGCATCTGTATTAAGTGTCGTGTTCTATTTCTTCGATAAAGATCAGTTGATATTAATTTTCGTATTTCAGATATTTATTAGCATATGTGCAGGTAGTATTTTCCCTTTATTGTGGAGTATGTATGCCGACTGTGCCGATTACAGTGAGTTGAAAACTGGTAATCGGGCTACAGGATTGATTTTCTCGTCGTCATCGATGAGTCAAAAATTTGGATGGGCAATTGGTACAGCTGTAACAGGTTGGATGTTGGCCGCATTTGGTTTTGTTGCAAATGGTGCTCAGAATCCTGAAACTATTAATGGCATAAAGATGTTCTTGAGCATACTACCAGCAATAGGAACAGTGCTTAGTTTTGTGTGTATAGCATTTTATCCTCTTTCAGAAAAGAGAATGAAAAATATAACAAAAGAGTTAGAGAACAAACGCGAGAAATCCAAATATTCTGAATGAACATTATCAAATAATCATAATAGCATTATAATGGAAGAATTTAAAAGATCTATGCAAGAAGTTCTTGAGGATAATATCCTACGCTTTTGGATAGATAAAATGACAGATCATGAAAATGGTGGATACTATGGACAAGTTGACGGTCATGATAACGTAGTCCCTACTGCGGAAAAAGGAGCAATACTTAATGCACGTATATTGTGGTCTTTTTCTGCCGCTTACCGAGTAATAGGGGGGACAGAATATCTAGAAGCCGCAGCCAGGGCCAAGAGATATATTATAGATCATTTTTATGACGATAAAAATGGTGGGATATATTGGAGTCTTGATTATAAAGGAAAACCTCTTGATACAAAAAAACAGATATATGCTATTGGTTTCGTAATATATGGTATGTCTGAGTATGTTCGTGCAACAGGTGATAAAGAAGCACTAGATATGGCAAAACGTCTATTTCAGGATATAGAAGATCATGCTTTTGACGAGATCAATAATGGCTATACAGAGGCGTTTACATGCGAATGGGACAATATAGATGACATGCGTCTTAGTGATAAAGATGAAAATCAGTCAAAAACTATGAATACTCATCTCCACATAATTGAACCATATACAAATTTATATCGTGTGTGGAAGAGTCTTAAGTTGGAAAAACAAATTCGTAATTTGTTGGATATCTTTTGCGGGAATATTCTTAATAGAAAAACTTATCATCTAGACCTTTTCTTTGATAAAGAGTGGAAAAGTAAACGTAATATACAGAGTTTTGGACATGATATAGAAGCTAGTTGGTTGCTTCATGAGGCAGCCTTAGTTCTTGCTGATAAAAAATTACTTGCTTTTATTGAACCTATTATACGTAAAATTGCAGATGCAGCAGATGAAGGCCTTCGTAAGGATGGCGCTATGGCGTATGAGAGATGGATAGATACTGGCAAAATAGATGAAGAGCGTCATTGGTGGGTTCAATGTGAGAATGTAATAGGGCATATTAATCTTTTTGAACATTTTGGTGATGAGGATGCTTTAGGTAAGGCAGTGCGTTGCTGGGCTTTCATCCAGAAAAACCTTATTGACTGGAAAAATGGAGAGTGGCACTGGGGGATTTATCCTGATGGAACTACTAATTTAGACGATGATAAAGCTGGATTTTGGAAATGCCCTTATCATAATAGCCGTATGTGCCTGGAGATAATGGAACGAAATTTATAAATGCATAAAAACAATAAAAGCATCCAACATATGTTGGATGCTTTTTATATAACAAATTATTGTTTACTTGTTCATTGCATCAACCTCTTTTAGATTCTCACGTATCTCATTATCAGAAATAGAATAGTTGCGTAAGTCACCATTTATGTAGGAGTCATATGAAGTCATATCAAGTAGTCCGTGACCTGATAGATTGAATAAAATGGTCTTTTTCTGGCCGTTTTCTTTGCATTTCTTTGCTTCGCGTATAGTTGCTGCTATTGCATGGCAACTTTCTGGAGCAGGTATAATTCCTTCTGTACGCGCAAATAAAGTTCCAGCTTCGAATGATTCCAATTGAGGAATATCCACCCCATGCATCATATTATCCTTTATAAGTTGTGATACGATAGTTCCGGCTCCATGATAACGAAGTCCTCCAGCATGAATGTTAGCTGGGTGAAAATCATGCCCAAGTGTGAACATTGGCAACAATGGAGTATAACCTGCTTCATCGCCGAAGTCATATTCAAATTTTCCTCTTGTAAGTTTAGGGCAACTTTCAGGTTCTGCAGCAACAAATTCAGTCTTTTTTCCATCCAGTATGTTATGGCGCATAAAAGGGAAAGAGATTCCACCAAAGTTAGATCCTCCTCCGAAACATGCAATAACCATATCAGGATATTCTCCTGCCATTTCCATTTGTTTTTCAGCTTCAAGACCTATAATAGTTTGATGCAGAGTCACGTGGCTTAATACAGAACCCAATGTATATTTACAGTTTGGAGTTGTTGTAGCAAGTTCAATAGCCTCAGAAATAGCAGTACCAAGAGATCCTGAATAATTAGGGTCTTTTGTTAGAATATTTTTACCTGCACGAGTAGACATTGAAGGAGAACCTGTCACCTGTGCACCGAAAGTGCGCATTATAATACCGCGGTATGGTTTCTGCTGCAGACTTATTTTGACTTGGTAAACAGCAGCTTCAAGTCCAAATGTTTTTGCTGCATAAGAAAGTGCTGCACCCCATTGGCCGGCTCCGGTCTCTGTTGTAACATTTGTAACACCTTCCTTTTTACAATAGTAACATTGAGCTATAGCTGAGTTTACTTTATGACTACCTAATGGATTTGTACTCTCATTCTTAAAATATATATGAGCAGGTGTATCAAGAGCTTCTTCCAAAGCATAAGCACGAACTAGTGGTGTTGAGCGATAATAAGTATATCGTTCTCTTACTTCTTCAGGAATATCAATCCAAGCATGTTCCATGTCCAATTCTTGTCGGCTACATTCCTCATTGAAAATTGGGAATAGATCTTCTGCCTTGAGTGGTTGTTTAGTTGCCGGGTTAAGTGGAGGCATAGGTTTATTAACCATATCCGCCTGAATATTATACCATTGTGTTGGAATCTGATCTTCTGTCAGAATGAATTTTTTAGGTCTACTCATGATTTATCTTTTAATTTTGATTATTTCGTATCTTATTACTTACGTTTTGCTATGTATTAGTGGCTGCGAAGTTACAAAATTATTTTGAATATACAAAAGATGAATATTCTTTTTGTTAAAATCATAATAAATGAGGATTGCACCCCTTATTAAAAAGAAGTACCTTTGCAGTCAGAATTTAATACATTAGTTATATATGGATAAAAAGATTTTAGTAGCGTTCGCAATAATGGCTCTGCCAGTTGCAACTAGCGCTAGTTCGTTTTCTGACAAATTAAATAAAATATTGTTGCCAGATACATCACGCGTATTTGATTTAGATGAAGTTGTGGTGGTGGCTCAGCCAAAAGAAAATTACAAATTACGTAGACAAGCATTGAGTTCAAGTGTTTTTACAAACTTTGAATTATCATCACTTAAAGTTAATGACATAACCGACCTTGCATATTATGTACCTTCGTTTGTTATGCCGCATTACGGTTCACGTATAACATCATCTATGTATATAAGAGGTATTGGTTCAAGAATTAATAATCCTGCAGTTGGTATGTATGTTGATGGAATGCCTTTAGTAAGCAAAAATTCATATAATTTCCATACCTATCAACTTGACTGTGTTGATGTGTTGCGTGGTCCTCAAGGTACGTTATACGGCCAAAATACAGAAGGCGGACTTATAAGGATGTATACTAAAAATCCATTTGATTATCAAGGAACGGATATAAATCTTGGTATTGCTACACATTTTTATCGTAATGCTGAAGTTGCCCATTATAGCAAAGTTAATGATTGGTTCGCTTATTCTGTTGCAGGTTTTTATAATGGTCAGAATGGCTTCTTTACGAACACATATAGTGGTGAAAAGGCTGATAAATATAATGAAGCAGGCGGAAGACTAAGACTTATGTTCAAGCCTATTAGAAAAGTTCTTGTAGATTTTATAACAGACTATCAATTTGTCCGCCAGAATGGATTTCCTTATGGAGAATATAATTCAGCATCGAATGTAACATCAGATCCAAATACAGATTATCAAGGTAATTATAAGAGAAATATTCTTAATATAGGATTGAATATAAAAGTAAAAGGGAATGGACTTGATTTCTATTCTAATAGTAGCTGGCAATATCTTAAGGACAACATGCTCATGGATATTGATTATTTGCCTATTGATTATATGCATATTGGGCAGCGCCAGTTGCAAAATGCTTGCACGCAGGAATTTACATTGAAAAGCAATAATACAAATAGTTGGCATTGGACATTTGGAATATTCGGCTCTTATCAATGGTTGAAAACATATGCACCTGTTTACTTTGGAGATGGTATTACCAAACCTATTGCGGATGGTATACAAAATGCAATGCAGAATGCTATGATTGAGTCTTTTATGAAGCGCGGACTTACTCAGCAGGCTGCTATTGCAATGATACAGAAAATGGGAGGGATATCTATGGATGTATCTATAAATGTTCCTGAAATATTCCATACACCACAGTTTAATTTAGGCTTTTATCATGAATCTAGTATTGATATAACAGATCGTCTTACTGCAACATTAGGTTTACGTTATGATTATAGTCATGTGAATGTACATTACGATTCACAGGCAATAATGGCTATGACTGCAAATGTGATGGGTCAGCAGGCAGTATATAATTTGATTTCGCACCTTGATAATAAAACACATAATAATTTTAATCAGCTTTTGCCAAAAATTGGATTTAATTATCGTATATCAGACAGTGGAAGTAATGTTTATGCAACCTTAAGTAAAGGATTCAGAGCTGGTGGATATAATATTCAAATGTTTTCAGATATTTTACAGACTGAATTGAATTCAAACAGTCAGAACGCAATGCGTGGAAGTTATGACGTACCTCATAAAGATGCTGATTATGAACGTGTTAGTAATACTATAAGTTATAAACCTGAAACAAGTTGGAACTATGAATTAGGAACGCATCTTAATTTATTTGATAATAAAGTGCAGGCTGATTTATCAACATATTATATGCAGATACGTAATCAGCAGTTGTCTGTAATGGCAGGGAATTATGGATTTGGTAGAATGATGGTTAATGCAGGTAAGAGCAGCAGTTGTGGTGTTGAAGCTTCTTTCCGTGGACGTGCATTCAATAATCATATGAATTGGAGCGCAACATACAGTTATACTCGAGCAGTATTTAAAGATTATAAAGATAGTGTAAAAGTTGATGGTAAAAATACAGAAGTATCATATAAAAATAAATATGTACCATATGTACCCCAGCACTCGTTTTCAGCCACTGCTGATTATAGATTTGATACAAGTTGCAAAGCATTAACGTCTATAGTAGTTGGAGCTAATGTATACGGTAATGGCAAAACTTATTGGGATGAAAACAATACTTCAAGCCAAAAATTTTATGCAGCAGTCGGTGCACATGTTGATGCTAATTTCGGAAAGGCAGTTACTATTAGCTTTTGGGGAAAGAATATAACAGATACTAAATACAATACTTTTGCGGTTCAGAGCAGTGTTGATGGCACCAAAAGGACTTTCGCACAACAGGGTAATCCGGTGCAGTTTGGAGTTGACATAAAATTTCACATAGACTAGATACAATAAATTAATTACTTTAGAACTAAACGATTTATATAAATCAGTCCTTGCCTCCACGCTTGTTTATAGTGTGGAGGTTTTTTATTGCACAGTTCAAACATAAAAGTGCAATATATGTTTTAATTTATTATTTTTGAAATGATTTTTCTTACGATTTTTAAATATATTGCAACTTTTACAGAAAAATCGTTGGATTTTACAGAAAAACAGATTAACTTTGCATCTAATTTTGAATTTAGTAGTATTCTTCTCTGAAGAAAGTAAATATTATAAAAATGAAACATCAGTTGAGAAGTGCTGTTTGCACAGAAGGTAGAAAGATGGCAGGAGCTAGAGCTCTATGGGTAGCCACAGGTATGAAACAAGAGCAATTTGGCAAACCTATTATTGCGATTGTCAATTCTTTTACCCAGTTCGTGCCAGGTCATACTCATCTACACGAGATAGGACAAATCGTAAAAAAAGAAATAGAATCAATGGGCTGTTATGCAGCCGAATTTAACACAATAGCTATTGATGATGGCATTGCTATGGGGCATGATGGCATGCTTTATTCTTTGCCAAGTCGTGATATTATAGCAGATTCAGTAGAATATATGGTCAATGCACATAAGGCAGATGCCATGATATGTATATCCAATTGTGATAAGATAACTCCAGGAATGCTAATGGCAACTATGCGTCTTAATATTCCAACAATATTTTGCTCAGGTGGTCCTATGGAAGCTGGCCGATGGAATGGTGAGAATGCCGATCTCATAACTGCTATGGTAAAGGGTGCTGATGAAAGTGTGAGTGATGAAGATATTAAAAAAATAGAATCTTGTTCTTGTCCGGGGTGTGGATGTTGTTCCGGTATGTTCACAGCCAATTCAATGAATTCATTGACCGAAGCTATTGGCATGGCTCTTCCTGGAAATGGAACAATTTTGGCTACACATAAGAATCGTATTAAACTGTTTAAAGATGCTGCTCACCAGATAGTTGAGAATGCATTTAAATATTATAGAGATGGTGACGAAAGTGTCTTACCTCGTAATATTGTAACACGCGATGCTTTTCTAAATGCTATGTCTCTTGATATAGCAATGGGAGGAAGTACTAATACAATACTGCATTTGCTGGCAGTAGCACAAGAAGGTGAAGTCGATTTTAAGATGAGTGATATTGACAAGCTTAGTCGTAAGGTTCCATGTCTTTGCAAATTAGCACCAAACACTCAGAAATATTCTGTTCAAGAATGTAATCGTGCAGGTGGAATATTTGGAATCTTAAATGAATTGGCTAAAGGTGGATTAATCAATGGTAGCGTAAATCGTGTTGATGGCAAGACGCTTGGAGAACAATTAACAAAATATGATATTACTGTTAATAATATTGATGCTGATGCCAATAGAATATATCACAGTGCTCCTGGATATAAATTCTCCACTGTTATGGGTAGTCAGGATTCTCAATGGGAAACCTTGGATACAGATCGAAAAAATGGGTGTATACGAGATCTAGAAAATGCGTATACTAAAGATGGTGGATTAGCAGTCTTGTTTGGTAATATAGCACAGGATGGCTGTGTAGTAAAAACAGCTGGTGTAGATGCTTCGCTTTGGAAATATAGTGGACCGGCTGTTGTATTCGATTCACAGGAAAGTGCTTGTGATGGCATTCTAGGAGATAAAGTTAACAAAGGAGATTGTGTGGTAATTACACATGAAGGTCCTAAAGGTGGTCCAGGTATGCAGGAAATGCTTTATCCTACATCTTATATTAAGAGTAAGCATATGGGCAAAGAATGTGCATTGATAACAGATGGACGTTTTTCCGGTGGAACGAGTGGACTTAGCATTGGTCATATATCACCAGAGGCAGCCGCAGGAGGTAATATAGGTAAGATAAAAGACGGTGATATAATAGAAATAGATATTCCAAATCGTTCTATAAACGTAAAACTCTCAGATGAAGAATTAGCGGCTCGTCCTCAGCAACCGGTAACACGTAATCGTGTTGTAAGTAAATCATTAAGAGCATATGCACAGACAGTAAGTTCTGCTGATAAGGGTGGCGTGCGAATAATTGAATAGAAGCAACTAATTAAGAAATTGAAGAATTATTAATTCTTAATTTAATAATAAATGAGTAATGAAGTAATTACAGGAGCAGAAGCTCTTATGAGATCATTAAAGGCAGAAGGTATAAAGACCATATTCGGTTATCCGGGTGGTTCTATTATGCCGGTCTTTGATGCGCTCTATGAATACACTAGAGGAGAAAAGAAAAGTTTTAATCATATATTGGTTCGTCATGAGCAGTGCGCAGCTCATGCAGCTGAAGGATTTGCGCGAGTGAGTGGGGAAGTTGGTGTCTGTATCGTTACAAGTGGTCCAGGTGCAACCAATACCCTAACAGGAGTTGCGGATGCAATGATGGATAGTACCCCTATTGTAGTAATAGCCGGACAGGTTGGTGTTGCTGCATTAGGAAATGATGCTTTTCAAGAAGTTGATCTTGTCGGTTTGGCACAGCCAATTAGCAAATGGAGTTACCAAATACGTCGTGCTGAAGATGTGGCATGGGCCGTTAGTCGTGCTTTCTATATAGCACGCTCCGGGCGTCCTGGTCCTGTAGTGCTTGATTTTCCCAAAAACGCTCAAGTTACTTCTACAGAATATGAACCTAAGCATGTAGATTTTGTGCGTAGTTATGTACCATATCCAAAATTGGATGATATTGCAGTAGCCAAAGCAGCCCAGATTATTAATGATGCAAAGAAACCATTAGCATTAGTTGGTCAGGGAGTCGAATTAGGAGGAGCTCAGAAAGAACTTATCGAGTTTCTTGAGAAATCTGATATCCCAGCAGCACGTACATTGCTTGGACTTTCTGCATTGCCTACAGGACATCCTCTTGATACAGGTATGCTTGGAATGCATGGTAATTATGCTCCTAATGTGAAAGAACAGGAATGTGATGTGCTAATTGCTGTAGGTATGAGGTTCAGTGACCGAGTAACAGGACATCCAAAGACTTATGCAAAACAGGCTAAAATAATACATCTAGATATAGATAAGTCTGAAATAGACAAAAATATAAAAACTGATGTAGCTGTAATTGCAGACTGTAAGGTTTCTCTTCCTGCAATAACAAAGTTACTTAAGAAAAATGAACACAGAAAATGGCGTGATAGCTTCAAGCCATTCTTTGATGAAGAAAACAAAAAAGTAATTCAGCCAGCTATTCATCCAATCGAAGGACCTCTGCTTATGGGAGAGGTTACAAATGTAGTGGCAGAAGCTACACATGGTGATGCCGTTTTAGTCAATGATGTAGGTCAAAACCAGATGTTTAGCAGTCGCTATTTTAGATATAACAAAAACCGTAGTATTGTTACAAGTGGCGGTTTGGGAACAATGGGATTCGGACTCCCTGCAGCTATTGGGGCGGCTTTTGGTGCTCCAGACAGAACTATATGTATGTTTTGTGGTGATGGAGGGTTGCAGATGAGCATTCAAGAGTTCGGCACAATAATGGAGCAGCAAGTGCCTGTTAAGATAATACTTCTTAATAATAATTATCTTGGTAATGTGCGTCAGTGGCAGGATATGTTTTTTGGAAAACGTAAGTCATTCACAAAGATGCTGAATCCACAATATAAGAGTATATGTGAAGGTTATCATATACCTTATGGCTTGGTTGTAGACCGTAAAGATTTAAGATCAGCAGTAGATAAAATGCTTAGTTCAGATGGTCCATACCTTTTAGAATGCGCAATCAAAGAAGAAGACAACGTTTTACCAATGACACCTCCAGGCAAGTCTGTTGATGAGATGCTTCTTGAGATAAACATATAAAACTGTTGAACAAACGTACAATCCTTCAATATTTAAAGTATGGAATCAAATAAGAAAAAATTATATACGTTCTTGGTCTATTCAGAGAATATAGCCGGAATACTTAATCAGATAACAGCTGTCTTTACACGTAGACAGGTTAATATAGAGAGCCTTAATGTTTCTGCTTCAAGTATAGATGGTGTACATAAATATACCATTACAGCTTGGGGTGAAGACGAAGATCAGATAAAGATAATTACTAAACAGATAGAGAAAAAAATAGATGTAGTGAAAGCTAATTACTACACAGATGACCAACTCTTTATACGCGAAGTTGGTATGTATAAACTCTCTACTCAAAAAGTTTTAGACAATCCTGACATTTCACGTACTATTCGTAAATTTGATGCCCGTATAATAGAGGTTAATCCTACCTATTGCATTGTAATGCTAAGTGGAATTACCGAAAATATACAAAGTATGTATTTCAAACTCAATAAGTTCGACTGTATACTCCAGTACACTCGTTCAGGACGTATTGCCGTGACTCGCAGTACAGAAGAACATGTAAGTGAGTTTCTTGCTGAACGAGAAGCTTTAAAAGGCGAATAATATTTATAATAAAGAATAGTGATGATAGAAACAAATAAGATTGGGCGTTATCCATTTATGGCTGAACCATTTCACTGCGACTTTACTAAACACTTGCTATTTGGGCATCTTGGTAATTATATGCTTAATGCAGCAGACTTTCATTCGCACGACCGTGGTTTCGGAATGCCATATCTTAATCCGATTCATAAGACATGGGTATTGTCACGTCTGGCAATAGAGATGGCAGAATATCCCACCCAATATAAAAAATTCTTTGTTGATACATGGATAGAAAGTGCCATGAGATATTTTACCAACAGAAATTTTAAAATAGAAGGTGAAGACGGTACAGTATATGGATACGGTAAGAGTGTATGGGCAATGATAGATACGCAGACACGTCAGCCACAAAACATTCTTGAAATACATGACGGTAAGATAATAGACTATATAGATACAGATAAGGAATGCCCAATAGAAAAGAGTTCAAGGGTTAAAATGTCAAATGACGCACAATTGATAATGACATTAGATACACATTATAATGATGTAGATGTAAATGGTCACATTAATAGTGTAAAATATATAGAACATGTATTAGACCTTTTTCCTCTTAGTCAATACGAGAATTTTCTTCTTAAGCGATTCGAAATAGCATATGTCGCAGAAAGTCATTTTGGTGACAAACTAAACTTTTATTTAGAGAAAAGTGGTGAAGAAGAATATTGCATCAGAATAACTAAATCGGAAGAAAAAAACGAAAATGAAGTCGAAACTTGCAGATGTAAGGTTAAATTTGTGAAAGATTGAAAGTTTTATTTGGTGTTTCGATATAAAGTTGTAACTTTGCAACTCGAAAATAAATATTAAAAAAAAGTTTAAACCCGCAGTTTTGAGATAGGCTGCATAAATAAAAATATATTTAATTATGGCACAAATGGATTTCGGTGGCGTTACAGAAACAGTAGTCACTAGCAAAGAATTTTCATTGGAAAAAGCTCGTGAAGTATTAAAAAATGAAACAATCGCAGTTCTAGGTTATGGTATTCAGGGTCCTGGACAGGCATGTAACCTGCGCGATAATGGCTTCAACGTGATTGTCGGACAGCGAGAAGGCAAAACATACGATAAAGCAAAAGCAGATGGATGGGTTCCTGGTAAAACTTTGTTTTCTGTAGAAGAGGCAGCACAGAAAGGTACAATAGTTTGTATGCTTCTCTCTGATGCAGGACAGATTCAGGTATGGCCTAAAATAAAACAATATCTTACAGCAGGTAAGGCTCTATATTATTCACACGGATTTGCAATTAACTGGAGTGACCGTACTAATGTAATACCTCCAAAGGATGTAGATGTTATCATGGTAGCCCCTAAGGGTTCTGGTACATCACTTCGTACAATGTTCTGTGAAGGCCGTGGTCTTAACTGTTCATATGCAGTATATCAGGATGCAACGGGCAAAGCTACAGAGCGTACAATAGCATTTGGTATCGGTATTGGTGCTGGATACATGTTCAAGACTACATTCCAGCGTGAGGCAACATCAGACCTTACAGGTGAGCGTGGTTCTTTGATGGGTGCTATTGAGGGACTTCTTGAAGCTCAATATCAGGTACTTCGTGAGAACGGACATTCTCCATCAGAAGCATTTAACGAAACAGTTGAAGAGTTGACACAGAGTTTGATGCCATTGTTTGCTCAGAAGGGTATGGACTGGATGTATGCTAACTGTTCTACAACAGCACAGCGTGGTGCTCTTGATTGGGCTCCTCGTTTCCGCGATGCAATCAAACCGGTTATGCAGTGGTTGTATCTTTCAGTTAAGACTGGTAATGAAGCACAGATATCAATAGATAGCAACTCAAAATCAGACTATCGTGAGAAACTTAATGAAGAGTTAAAGACAATGCGCAATAGCGAGATGTGGCGTACAGCCGTTACGGTACGTAAACTTCGTCCCGAAAATGATGGACAAGACTAATTTCTCTTATTATATATAAATATAAAAAGGATGTTGATTAATTTTAGCATCCTTTTTTTATTATAAAAATAAAGCCGTCTTCATATCCTAAAATCTCTTCGTTTATGAGATTAGCAATACTTTCATTAAGTTGGTTTTCTGGTAGAGATAAGTCATTCAAGTCAGAAATCATATGTGGTTTCTTGTCTTTAAGCATCTCCATTATCTTTTCTTTTACATATTTAGTCACATTCCCGGATGTGCTTTCACCTTTATGTTCGTTGCATACATCACATTGATTACAGTCCTTGGCATCTTTTTCTCCAAAATACATAAGCAATTGTCTACTTCTGCACAAATAATCATTCGATGCATAATCTATCATAGCATAAATACGCTTGCTATATTGATTACGTCTTTCTTCGTAGACATCATTCCCAATATGTAATTTCTCAGAGTCTTCCCGCCATAATGTGTAAGAAATTGTAGGCATTCTTCGTTGTGGGATAAAATGGATAATATGTCTGGCGCTAAGATTCTTAAGAATAACATATAGATTCTGTTTCTTAATACCTGCCTGTTGTGCCAAGAATCCTTCATCAATATATACGTAATCGCTAAAGAGTCCTCCATAGCAGCGTAGTAAAGCAGTTATGACAGCTTCTTCATCATTGCTTTGATTGTTAAGACGATACAACTCATTGCGCTCAAGCAAGAATATTACTCTGGCAGCATCATCACCAATATCATCATATTCAATATATCCTGCCCTCTCTAGTATTTTAAGTGATGAATCAACTAGAGTAGGAAAGTGCTTGAACGTTCTGCAGAACTTGTCTATATTAAATTCCATGGTAGAACCTTGTCCGGAACCTACACCTATCTGATAGTAATAAGCCAGATGATCATAGACTGTTTTTATATAATCTTTCTCAGGGAATGTATCCGTAATACGTTTATCCAGTTTTCTTTTATCGCTATTATTATATAGTAAAACAGCGTACGATTTTTTTCCATCTCTTCCCGCTCTTCCAGCCTCCTGAAAGTAAGCTTCAATAGAGTCAGGGCAGTCAATGTGGATAACTGTCCTAACGTCAGGTTTGTCTATTCCCATTCCGAAAGCATTAGTTGACACCATAACCCTGACTTTATCGTCTTGCCATTCTTTTTGTCTTTCGTCTTTAACAGAATGGTCTAGGCCTGCATGATAATATGTTGCGCTAATACCATTGTCTAAAAGTAGCTGTGCGGTTTCTTTTGTTTTTCTTCTACTCCTTGTATATACTATTGCACTTCCACCTACACAACTCAGAATGTGTATCATTTCCTGGCGTTTGTCAGTAGCAATTCGTACTATGTAGGCAAGGTTTTTGCGCTCAAAACTCATTCTGAATACATTGTCCTGAGTAAAATGCAATCTCTCTTCAATATCTTTTACAACATTTGGCGTAGCAGTGGCAGTTAGTGCTAAGACAGGAATTTCTTTTCCTACGATATCTCTTACATCTGCAATTTTAAGATACGCCGGGCGAAAATCATATCCCCACTGACTTATACAATGAGCTTCATCTACAGTTATGAAACTTACTTTAGTATGTTTCAGCTTAGTTAAAAATAGTTTTGAAGATAACCTTTCCGGTGAAATATATAGAATTTTTATTCCACCAAAAATGCAATTTTCCAAAGTTGTGATTATTTCTTCATGAGATAATCCAGAGTAAATTGCAGCAGCCTTTATGCCCCTTTTTTTCAGGTTCATTACCTGATCTTTCATTAGTGCTATGAGTGGCGTAATAACAATGCACACACCATCCATAGTAAGAGCCGGAACCTGAAAGGTAATAGACTTGCCACCACCTGTAGGCATTAGTCCAAGGGTGTCCTTTCCTGCACCGATGCTCTCAATTATATCTTTCTGGATACCACGGAAGTCGTCATATCCCCAGTACGTTTTAAGAATCTCTTTGTATTCCACAAAAGCTAACTTACGATACTATTATTCTTCAGACGGGCGTATATCTTCTATCTGTAACTGCGCCTCGCCTCGCTTATAAATATTTTCCTCTATCGTATAAACAATATCGAAACTTCTTTTTGATTTTATATATCTGGCAGAGGCACTTTGACCAAATGCAATGCCATTCATTACGTTACTAGACTGGCTGTCAACAAGTTCTAATTTTATATGCTCTTGCTCACGTCCCACAACCTTACTTGTTCCGTAATCATAAACCTGCTTAGTACAGAATAACGGTTTGGTGTTACATGGACCATATGGTGAAAACTTTTTAAGGTCAGCCTGTAGTTTTTTTGTGATATCCTTAAAGTCAATCATTGCATCAATATTCAGTATCGCCTCAGTCTGTTCAGGCATTATATGTTCCTCAACATAAAGTTGAAACCTTTTTTTAAACTCATCTATTTTGTCCAACTTCATTGTAAGTCCGGCAGCATATGTATGTCCTCCGAAATTTACAAGGAGATCTCTGCAACTCTTTATAGCAGCATAAACGTCAAATCCCGTTACGCTACGAGCAGATCCGGTTACGAATTCGTTGTCTCTCGTAAGAACAACAGTAGGACGAAAGTATATTTCAGTTAGTCTTGACGCAACGATGCCTATAATTCCCTTTTTCCAATTTTCGTCATAAAGCACTATACTTGAATGATGCTCTTGTGATTCTACATCTTCAACGATTTGGTTTGCTTCTTCGGTCATTTGCTTGTCAATATCCTTGCGCTGTTCATTATATTCATTAATGTTTTTAGCTTCATTAAGTGCTATGTTCAAGTCTTTTTCAACAAGCAATTCAACGCTTTCTTTACCATTTTCCATACGTCCTGACGCATTTATACGCGGACCTATTTTGAATACAATATCTCCCATTGAGAGTTCACGGCCGTTAAGTCCGCAGATATCAATAATAGCCTTCAATCCAATGCTTGGATTCTGATTTAGTTGTTTTAGACCATGGTATGCCAGTATTCTGTTTTCATCCATCACAGGAACTATGTCAGAAGCGATGCTGACAGCACAGAAGTCGAGTAGTGAAATAAGATGACTAAAAGATATATTGTTGTTTTTAGCAAATGCCTGCATAAACTTGAATCCAACACCACATCCTGAAAGATGTTTGAATGGATAAGTATCATCCGGTCTTTTAGGATTAAGTATAGCAAAAGCTGATGGCATAACCTCATCAGGAACATGATGGTCACAGATAATGAAATCTATTCCAACACTGTTGGCATATGCTATCTCATCGATTGCCTTAATACCGCAATCAAGTATGATAATTAATTTAACACCAGTTTCTTTGGCATAATCTATTCCTTTCTTGCTGACACCATATCCCTCGTCATATCTGTCGGGAATATAATATTCAATATTTGAATAGAATTGTTGCAGAAACTTATACACAAGAGCTACAGCAGTACAACCATCCACATCATAGTCTCCGTAAACCATAATGCGTTCTTTATGCCCCATAGCATCATTAAGTCTATCAACCGCCACATCCATATCCTTCATAAGGAATGGATTATACAAATCAGCTAATTGAGGATGGAAAAAGCGTTTTGCTGCCGAAACAGTATCTACACCTCTATGCCGTAGAAGATCGGCAAGCATCGGACTTATTCCAAGTTTTTCTCCGAAATCATTAGCCGCTTTTTTTTGTTCTGTTGTTGGTGGTTTGTAATTCCATTTGAAATCCATTTATATAGTTTTTTATTTTCTTTCATACGATTAGCGTGTAAAGTTACAAATAAAAAACTAGAATATAGTGCTTTTTGTTTTTTTTTCATAAAAAACAATACTGCCAGTCTATTTCAAAAAACCACCCATTATGACTAATTATTCTTAATGTGTTGCTTACAAATAAGCTGTATAAATAGATTTGTAATAAAATATAAAAATGTCCCAACTTAAAAGAAGTTGGGACATTTATTATTTTAGATTCCGAGTTTTTTTCTGATATCTTTAGGAATCGCATTCTTGTTAACCATGATATCCATAGTTTTATACAGAACGAAATTCTTAGTCATATACCATATTCCTTTATAATCACCATACTTTCCCCAAGAATTTTTAACCATATAGTATTCTTTACCGTTTTGGTCTTTTGCAATACCATATATATGCATTCCGTGGTCATCAGTAGTTTCCCAATTATCGAATCCTTCCTGACGCATTTCCTGTGTAGGTACAATCTCAGGAGCATTTACTCCAAGAGAGTCAAGCTTTGAAGTCTTCTCATCCTTACTTAACTTAAACCATTTGTCAGCATCTGTTCCAGCCATGCTGCGTGCCTTTTTAGTATCATATGCGATAGCTATACCTTTGCGAGTGAAACCGTCTTCTGTAACATCTCCACCCCAAGCTACTGTATAACCATTGTTCACAGCATTGTCAATAATCTTTGTAAGATCATCCATCGGTACATTGTAACTAGGAGCCCATCTCCAATTGTCCTGAACCTCTACAGGGAATTCTGTCCAGAAAGGATGATGAGTATAACTTGTTATGCTTACATAATCATCAAAATTGATACCAAGACTTGATGCGAATGATTTCGGAGTATAATTCTTTCCTTCGTAAGAGAATGAAGTAGGGCATTTTCCGATATATGCATCTACAATACCCTGTAGACCATTTTTCCATGCAGGAGTAAGTTTCTTAGAATCGCTCTTTGCTATTGCATTGACATAAGGAGTCATTGCTTTGAAGAATTCACCGAAGTTACTCAGAGTATCTCCATATAGCGTACCAGGCAATGGCATAGCTGTCTCTGGGCATATTCCATAGTTCTTCATGCAGTAAAGCACATCATAAGAACTTCCACCTTCAGAGAAAGAAGCATCACCATGCATGCGTACAGACATTGTAGCGCGGTCCAGATAATCCTTGTTAGCTACAAACATTTCACATAAATCGTATGTCTTTCCTGTTTTCTTTAGTATCTCGCTTTCAAAGAAGCTGATAGTAGAGAAATCCCAGCACGTACCACTACGGTTTTGGTCTTTAATACTCGTAATTTTGTTTTCTTTGATTGTGGTAAACACTGGTTTGTTTTTGTTTACCGAATCCTTTTTTGTTTCAGCTCCAGAACTCATCGCAACAAAAGCGATAAGAGCCAATACCATAAATTTTCTCATAATTTAATTTATAATTCTTATTTGTTTTAATTGTTCATAAAATTCTCAACATCTTTAGGATGATAAGGTATACGGTCCTTTCCTATAAATCTGCAACCATCTTTGGTTATAAGAATATCATCCTCAATACGTATTCCGCCGAAACCTTTGTAGGTCTCAAGCATATCAAAATTAATAAACTCCTTACAATGTCCGCTTGCCTTCCAGTTATCTATTAAGGCAGGAATAAAATAAATTCCCGGCTCATCCGTCATAACAAAGTTTTCTTGTAACTTTCGTCCCATACGCAGGCAGTTTGTACCAAATTGAGTAGAAGGTTGAATCTCTTTGTCGAATCCTACATAGTTTTGTCCAAGTCCCTCCATGTCGTGTACATCCATACCCATCATGTGTCCAAGTCCGTGGGGTAGGAACATAGCATGAGCGCCGGCTTTTACGGCTTCATCAGTATCCCCTTTCATCAATCCAAGGTCTTTCAGCCTGTCTGTCATCAGTTTACACACATTCATGTGTACATCATACCATTTTACGCCGGGTTTAGCTACCTGCAGAGTATAATCATGACAAGCTTCAACGATGCTGTATATTTCAAGTTGTCTCTGTGTAAATTTACCATCTACAGGATAAGTACGCGTGTTGTCAGAGCAATAATTATTAATTGTCTCAGCTCCCGCATCGCAGAGTACCAGGCGTCCGGCTTCAAGTTTTGCCATTGAAGGGTTACCATGCATTATCTCGCCATGTTGAGAAAATATGGTAGCGAAACTTACCATTGCTCCATACGAGTTGGCTACACCGTCAACATGTCCACCAATATAATGCTCAGTTACGCCCGGTTTTGTAAGTTTCATAGCCGTGGTATGCATTTTATAGCCGATTATAGCCGCCCTCTCAAGTTCCTCAATCTCTTGAGGTTCTTTGCTTGAACGCATCTTAACTACAGCCATAATCAATTCAAGAGATGCAGATTCCTTCTGTTGATTAGGGTGAATACCAAGTAAATCAAAAATTTGGATTTTATTGTCAAAGCGATAAGGTGGGAGATAGTGTATTGTTCGCTTCTGTCTCATTGCATCGTTGCATATTGACTTTAGCTCTTTCATAGGAGCCGAACTTCCCACCCCAACCTGTTGAGCCATATCGTGGACACTGTCTACAGACCCGAACCATACGATATCCTCAATATCTATATCATCACCAACTAGTGTTTCGGTATCATTATCCACATCAATAACACCTACAAGTCCGTCCCTGTTCTGTCCAAAGTAATATAGAAATGACGAATCCTGACGGAACGGATAATATCCGTTTGATGGATAATTAACAGGCGATTCATTGTTGCCGAAAAGTATAACGATGCCACTCTTTACGAGCTTTCGCAGTTCTGCGCGGCGGCTTACGTAGGTTTCTTTACTGAACATAATGATATTTTCTAAAAATTTATAATTGCAAAGTTACACATTTTAAATCTAAATTTATTATCTTTGCACGGAAAATTAAACAGATTTTATGCAAATAGATAGAAATACAGGCCTTGTGCTTGAAGGAGGGGGTATGCGTGGTGTTTTTACCAGCGGGGTCCTTGACGCATTTATGAAGCATGATTTATACTTCCATTATGTTGTTGCGGTATCTGCTGGAGCCTGCAATGGTTTATCATATATGAGCCATCAGCCTCGTCGTGCCCGTATTTCTAATATAGACTATCTTGCACGTTACAATTATATTGGGCTTCGTCATCTTGTAACACAAGGATGTATCTTCGATCAAAAGTTACTTTACGAAGATTTCCCCAACACACTTTTGCCTTTTGATTTTGATACCTATTTTAATAATCCTGACATTTTCGAGATGGTAACAACAAACTGCCTTACTGGCAGGTCTTGTTATCTCAATGTAAAAGATGATCGTCAGCGTTTGCTTGATGCGGTACGAGCAAGCAGTAGTCTTCCTTATGTGAGTAAAATCGTTATGGTAGACGGTATACCAATGCTTGATGGTGGAATTGTAGACAGCATACCTGTAATGCGAGCAATGGAGCAGGGCCATAGTAAAAATGTAGTTGTTTTAACTCGTAACAAAGGTTACCGCTCCACCGAGAAGGACCATAAGATAAAATACGTATTCTATAAAAATTATCCGCGTTTGCGCGTTGCTCTGAGTCACAGATGCGAAGCCTATGACCGTCAGTTAGATATGATAGACCAACTGGAAGATAGTGGACAGATAATATGTATACGTCCTGCACGTCCTGTTGAAGTTGGGCGTATAGAGAAAGATACTAAAAAATTAGAAGCCATCTATGAAGAAGGCTTCTTATTAGGTGAGAAATTCTGTATGGAATATTATAAAGATTAGTCCTCTTTTAAGTATTTGTTTGATTCGCCGTAATCATTTTCCTCCTTTTTACTGTCGATTAGACAGAATATCATAATTACGATATCTATTATCAAGTTAAGCTCGCATACTACTATGAACAAATTGCTTGCCATTAACTCTTTTATAGTGTCAGTATTGCTTATAGACCCACCATTAGTTTTAAAAAGCATTATTATCAGAGCGATTATCTGAAGTGTAAAACTCAAGAAAGCCCATATTCCATTTTTGCCTGTATCATGTAGCCTTCTTACGGTAACGCTAAGACATCCCAACATAATAAGTTCTGCCACAATACACCCTAATGCAGCCATTTCCATTACGATGCCCAGTAATGCAAATACCACAGTAATAGCGATTATTCCGGATAGCATAAACCACCAGAATTCAGATCTTCTGGCCCTTCCATCAAAGTCCTTTATATTTTCCAGTCCCACTTAAAGTGCTTCACTGAATTTAAGACGCGGTATTCTTTTTATCTTTTCCATACAATCAGATATTATTCTTTTCTTCTTTCGAGTAAGTCAGGCCTCAATCTTTTTGTCCGTTCGTAACTCTGTTCAATCTCCCAGTCCTTTATTTTAGCATCATTGCCGCTAAGCAGAATGTCAGGAACCTTCCAACCCTTATAATCTGAAGGTCTTGTATATATAGGAGCTGAAAGCATGTCATCCTGATAGCAGTCTGACAATGCACTCTGGTCGTCACTTATCACTCCGGGTACAAGTCTGACAATAGCATCAGCCATCACAGCCGCAGCCAGTTCACCACCAGTAAGGACATAGTCACCAATACTTATTTCTCTAGTTATCAGATGCTCCCTTATTCGATGGTCAATTCCCTTATAGTGTCCGCATAATATGATTATATTACCCTTTAGAGAAAGGTCATTGGCAATATGCTGGTCAAACTGCTCTCCATCAGGCGAAGTGAATATAACCTCATCATAATCCCTCTCAGCTTTAAGTGTAGAGATAGCTCTGTCGATAGGTTCGCATTGCATCACCATGCCTGCAAATCCTCCATATGGATAGTCATCTACACGTTTCCACTTATCTAGTGTATAGTCACGTAGATTATGCAGATGTATCTCTGCCAGTCCTTTCTTTTGAGCGCGTGCCAGTATAGACTCGTTGACGAATCCTTCCAGCATTTCAGGCAATACCGTAATTATATCTATTCTCATTGCAATGTTTTGGGTACAAAAGTACGAAAAATAAGTTAAAATCACCCATTATCTATAAACTTTTATTTCCTGCTCACCTCTCATAGCACTGAGCGCATTCATTGCCAATGCCGTGAGTTCATCTTCACCCGGATAAATGTATACAGGTGCGATGAAAGATACTCTTTCCTTCAGTTGGTCAGTAATATAAGTGCTATTAGCTACACCACCAGTAAACAGAATGGCATCCACCTTTCCGTATAACACAGTAGACAAACTACCTACATCTTTAGCTATCTGGTATATCATGGCATCGAGTACAAGTTTTGCCTTCTTATCACCTTTTTCTATACGTTTTAAAACAGTAGGCACATCATTGGTTCCAAGATGTGCCATCATACCACTTCCCGATGTTACGTATTTGATTATCTGCTCACGTGTGTATTCCCCACTGAAACACAGATCTACCAATGGCAATGCCGGCAGTGCACCTGATCGCTCTGGCGTAAAAGGACCTTCGCCGGTTAATGCATTGTTGACATCTATAGCGCGTCCCTTTTTGTGTGCGGCCATTGAAATGCCTCCTCCAAGGTGACAAACAATGAGGTTCAAATCCTCATAATGCTGATTGTGTTCTTTTGCAAAGCGTCGCGCAATAGCACGCTGATTCAGCGCATGCCATATCGTAAATCTTGGCATAAGTGGACAACCGTTAATACGGGCAATGTCTTCTAACTCATCTACAACTCCAGGATCCGCAATTAACGCGTGGCAATGCGGTAGACTAGAGGCTAAATCGGCAGCTATCAACGAACCAAGATTGCAAGCATGACGATACACCGCATTTCTGGTTTCAGAGAGTAACTTTTCGTTTATTTCATAAACACCTGCTTCTATAGGTTTCAATAATCCTCCGCGCCCGACGATAACGTCAAAATCGAAAGGGATATGCTCCTCTGAAAGGGTATCAATAACTAATTGACGACGGTAAGCAAACTGCTCCATCGCATCAGAGAAATGAGACAATGTCTCAGGCGTGTGTCTTATAGTATTGTGCATCACAAGTTCTTCATCGTGGAATACTCCAATTTTAGTGGATGTTGAACCAGGATTTATTGCTAATATCTTCATTTAATCAATTCTTCAATTTGTTTATTCTACAAAACACATGCCATGCAAAGACTGTAGAATTTCGTCTCAGCACTATCACTTCTCGAAGTTAAAACAACAGGACATAGCGTCCCCATTAGCAAGCCTGCAATCTCTGCGTGTGCAAATAATGTAACTGACTTGTAGAAGGCGTTACCTGATTCTATATCTGGGAAAATAAGTACATCGGCATCTCCGTCAATAGGTGACTTGATTCCTTTAATCTCCAT
The DNA here is from genome assembly GCF_000585355.1 of Xylanibacter oryzae DSM 17970. Taxonomy (NCBI): domain Bacteria; kingdom Pseudomonadati; phylum Bacteroidota; class Bacteroidia; order Bacteroidales; family Prevotellaceae; genus Xylanibacter; species Xylanibacter oryzae. The sequence goes on from NZ_KK073873.1 coordinate 583,202, forward strand.
ACTAGACTTATTACACGCAACACTCACATCTAACGGACCGTCTACCACTGAGTTTTGAAAACCACCGGCCTTGTAACGTTCCACTATTTTTGCATAATCTACAGAAACGGGGAACTTCGGACTGACTTTCTCCGTACAATGAATCATTGCGATATGGGGCTTAGCAATGCCGAATTCATGACAAACATTAATAGAATAATCAATCATTGACACTCGTTGCTCAAGTGTAGGATTCGGAATCACAGCTGCATCCGAGATAAAAAGCAATTTTTCATAACTTGGTATCTGCATTACAGCTAGATGGGTGACGACATTACCACGTGGCAACAGGCCCTCATCCTTGTTTAGAATGGCATGCAACAATACATCTGTGTTGATGATACCCTTCATCAGTATATCCGCATTACCTTCCCTAATCAAAGAGACAGCTTTTCGCGCCGCCTCCTCACTGTTTTTGACATTAACGGTTGTGATATATGGACTTGCATTGTCCAAGTCAAAAGAATTTTTATACTTTGTAGTTTCACCTACAAGAATGAATTCAGCAAAGCCTTCATTTATACCTCGTTCTATGGCAGAAAAAGAATGGGCGTCATAGCCACAGACGACCGCAACTTTTTTGCGTGACGTACACATCTTAAGATGGGCAGTCATTTGTTTGAATGTCTTTATTTGTTCCATGATGCAAATATCATAAAAAAAATAATATTAAAATCATTTTTATGCATTTTTTTAATGAGTCAATTATACAAGTGTAGTATTTTCATTGTTTAATGTGATTTTCCATTGATTCATTATAGATATTATTGAGGCGTGTGTTCTAGAAAATTCAAATGCGTTGATACTTGTTTCTTTTAAATTCATTAAAGAAGAAACTTTGGTCATTTTATTACAAAGAGAAAAAACATTCTCATTTTCATATAGATAGCAGAAATCCTTTTCACTGAGAAATTCTCTACATACAGGTATGTCAGATGCTATTATAGGCAATCCATGTGCTAATGCTTCCATTATTACAAGCGGAAATCCTTCCCAACGTGAACTTAATATAAACACGCTTGCTGCTGAATAGTATGATTGAATATCCTTTGTAAAAGGGCGTATTTTTATTCTGTCCTGTAACTCTTTTGCTGTTATTAAATCTAGCAAATTATCTTTTTCAGGACCATCTCCAACAATGTCTAATGTCCATTCACTATTGCTTTTCGCAAATTCCGCAAAGGCATTAATTAGAATATCAAAGCCTTTGTGCATTGGCGATAAACGTCCAACAGCAAGAAATTTTTTAGCATCTGTGTCGCATCTTTTTCCAGGTACAATGGTCAGGGGGTTATATATAACATTTGTTTTCAAGCCTAATCTATCTTTAAAAAGGTTTGCATCCGTTTTTGTAAGAACTACTATTTCGTCAAGCCTTTCCATTTGATATTTGAAGTGCCATTTTATACCATCTAAATATGCCGGTTCTTTTTCAAAAAAAGCATAATAAGAATTATGCATCCACCCTATAACTTTTTTTGCATTTAGCTGCTTTCTTATAGTAGCCAATTTTATAGATAGAAAAGCATGCACACCTATTACGACATCAGCATCTATTTCATTTAATTTGCTAATAAGTTCTTTTCTTTGCTTTCTAGGGAAAGAACTTTTAGCATATATGTTAGAAGCACAACGTCCATTTAGTTGGGCTTTCTTGTATGCCCAGCTATATGACTTATGTATATAGTTCGAAAGTTTATTAATTTCTACGAAGCTGAAAAAAACGATATTAACATTATTGTTTTTAAGCTCGTATATGTCATTACTAGCCAATAGAGGATCATCTAGGGTAAGTATTGTCACATCGTTACTCTTTGCCAGTTCTTTTGCTATTACAGCTAATACACGCTGGACTCCGCCGAAACTAAAGATAGAATCACAAAAGAAACATATTTTCATATATTGGTATTATTTGCAAGTTCATTAAATAAATCTATCCATTGAGTCATTATTTTTTCTTTGTCGTATCTTTTAGCAGATTCTCTGGCTCTAATTCCCATTTCCTTGCGCTCCTTATCATGAGTAATCATCCATTCCATTTTTTCAGCAAGATCATCAACGTCACCATTTTTTGCCAGTAATCCATCAACTCCATCCGTTATTATTTCGTCAGGACCGCAAGGACAGTTGAAGGAAACACATGGGCGTCCACATGACATAGCTTCTGCTAATACAAGTCCAAAACCTTCTGCTCGAGAGCTTAATACAAGAAACTCGCTATTCATGTATTCTTTATAAATGTATCGTGTCGGTTCTTTTATAAAAATGCTATTGCTTACATTGCATTTTATAATTTCATTATCAAGGAATTCTTTTAAATATCCTTCACCGTAAATTTCAATATACCAGTCTTTATGATTTTGATTTATCATAGTCCATGCTTTGATTAACAGATCGAATCCTTTCTGAGGTTCAAGCCTTCCTACACATATTATTTTATGACTATCCACTAAAGAATTAAATTCTTTAGGATAATTAGTTATTGAATTAGTTATAATAGATACGTTTTGTGAATATTTACTCCAATACAGACTATCTTGTTTCGTTAAAACCACAATTCTATCAAAATATTTTATAAATTTCATATTCTTGTGATTAATATATGTACGTATTATTTTATTTATTATATTATTACCGTGTATATTGTCTTCTAATAAAAATGGCAGGCTGACATGGCTCTCTAATATTACTTTGCAATGTGGTTTTACAGCATTCAATATTTGTTTGAAGTTGTGTATTGAATATGTATTACAAATAAATAAGTTCGGTTTTATATCATTTACAATATGCTCTAGTTCTCTATTAAATTTTATATTCATTTTTTGATGAAGGTATATCCTTTTGAATATTCTATATTTATATAAAGTGAAAAAACGAGTATTTAAATCATAATGTTTTATATTTTTTTCTAGTTCAAATGAAAATGCGTGATTACCTTGTTCAAATGTAATTATATAAATATTATAACCATGTTTGGATAAATAATTCATTTTATCCACAATAATTCGTTCGGTTCCAGCTAAAATAGCGATTGAGTTTATTATATATATTATTTTCATAGTGTTAAATCATTAAAAAGCTTTATCCATATTGGCATTATACTTCCCTCTTTGAATCTTAGTGCAGAAACTTTTGCCTTTGATCCCATTTCTATACGTTTATCTTCGTTCTCGATAAGATAACATATTTTTTCGGCTAATATTTTTATGTTTCCCTCTTTTGTTAACAGTCCGTTAACTCCATCTTCGATAATATCCTTAGGTCCACATGGACAGTCAAATGAAATAACAGGCAGCCCGCATGACATAGCTTCTGCTAATACAAGTCCAAAACCTTCATATCTAGAACTCATAATGAATAATGAGCTTTCTTTATACTTTGAATATATATCTTCAGTTGCGTTATTAAACTTTATATTTTCAACTCCATTGATTTTGGCATAGTCTACAAAATAATCATTTTGGCCTCCTCCATATATATCTAAAAACCAATCGGAATGTTTCTTCTCTACTATTTTCCATGCATCTATAAGTAAATCAAATCCCTTTTGCCACGTATATCTACCTACGGCAATTGCGCGTTTATTTTTGCATGATGAATATTCTTTAGGTATTTGTTTTATTGGATTGTTAATTACATTTATATTATTAAGGCCTTTCCATTGCTTACTGTCTTCGTCACTTAATACAATGAACTTATCTAATTTATTTACTTGTATAATAAAAGATTTAATCCAAAAATGTGAAATTAACTTATTTATAAAAGGAGGTAAAAAACTAAATTTAGCTTTACGATAAATGCTTTTATTAAAATGTATTTCACCAACTTTTTTACTTCCGTCTTTAATATCATTTATGAAATTTATTTCTCTCCTGCATGTAGAAACTGTAATGTCTGGACGGATGCTCATTAGGTAATCTGTGAACATCCCTTTATATTTTTTCTGCTTTTTACGGTAATTCCATATTTTTTTTAATAACGGCATTGTATCCAATTCATCGAAATTGATATTAAAGTTTACGTATTTTACTTTTGAAGAAATCTTATAATACCATGGCATTTCAGCTTTTTCTGTTAATATCATATATAGTTCATAGTCTGTATACTCAGCCAGATAATTAATTTTCTGACTAAGAACTTGACTCATCCCGTTTGGTGACAGCAAACCTCCAACTACATATACAATTTTCTTCCCCATTTTTATTTGATGCTATTGAATAACTTAACCCATTTTTTTGCAATATTTCCGATCTCGTATTTGTAAATGTTATTATGCGCATTGTCGCCTAATTGATGTCTCATTTCAGGATTTTCAATTAGTATGCATATCTTATCTGCTAATTGTTTGACATTCCCATTTTCGGCCAATAATCCGTTTATTCCATCACTAATAATTTCCATAGGTCCACTTGGACAGGCAAATGAAACGCAGGGAACGCCAAGTGCCATTGCTTCTATTAAAACCATTCCAAATCCTTCAAATCTGGAACTTAATATATATATAGAGCTTTCTTTGTATTTGTCATTAATATTTACTACTGCACCATTAATATTGCATTTCTCACTTATTCCTAAATGTTTAGAGATCTCAATGTATTCCTCACGATTACCAGTCCCATATATGTCTAGGGTCCAATCTGGATGTTTCAAGGTAACAATTTTCCATGCTTCTAGAAGTAAGTCAAAACCCTTAGAAGTTACATACCTCCCAACGGCTATAGCTTTTTTATTTTCTAGAGTACTGAGCTTCGATGGGATGCATGTTAATGGATTTGGTATGCAAATCACGTTAGTTAATTCGTTCCAATCCTTTTTGTCTTCTTCTGTTAACGTGACTAATTTATCTAGGCGTTCTAAATGTCTTGAAAGGTTTTTCATCCAGATCTTTGAAAATATTTTTTTTAAAAAGTTACTTTCACTATTTTCAAAGTTTCGGTAGTTAAATTTATTTACATGTATTTCCCCGATTTTTATGCTGCCATCTTTTATGTTAGTTATGAAGTTTATTTCCCTTCTTAATAACGTTATTGTTATATCAGGCTTAATTTTAAATAACGTTTTGGTAAGAGCTTTTTTGTATTGACTTTGTTTTTTTATGTAAATAGGAATTTTCCTTAAAAAAGAAAGTTCCCACAATTTTTCAAAATTTATATCGAGTTGAATAATCTGGACTTTTTTTGATAATGGATAATATGGCTCTTTCCCTTTTCCATCAGTAATTATAATATATATATCATAGTCTAAAACATCCGCAAAATAGTTGGCTTTTGTGGTCAAAACCCTCTCTATTCCGCCTGGAATATAAAGAGATGGTGTGCAATATACAATTCTATATTTTTTATTCATTTAAAATTTCATTTACGATTTTTCCCATCTGATTTTTCCATGATAAATTTTTAATAGAATTTCGAATATCTTTTGGAGCAATATTTAAACCTTCGTAGAATTCAATCGTTTTTTTTATATCTATAGCGCTTTCATCTGCTGGTGCTTTTATGATATACGACCTTTTGTCAAAATCAGAATCTGTTTCTGAATAAATAAAAGGAATTCCACGTGCAGCGTATTCTCTATTTTTAAGAGTCTTTATTTCAGATATATTACATCTGTGACGAGCAAGGCTACCTACTGCAAAGTCACATTCATTAAAAACATTATCAAGTTCTTTTCCAAATAACAGACCATGATAGATAATTTTATCGTTTATATTATATTCATTTGCAATATCTTTAAACCCTCTCGCAAAATGTGAACCATGCATTTCATGGTCAGTTATACCGCCCACAATATGGAATTTTATATTATGTGTTCCTCCATTTTTGTAATATTCTCCTATACCATGTATAAATCTATCGAATCCGTGCCAGTATTGTATTTCTGCAACACCGATAAAGCTTATTTGATTTGAGCCTTTATCTTTCTTGAGTTTTAGTGGTATGCTATCAAAGTCAATACCGTTTGAGATGCAACATGTCTTCTGTCCAAATATCTCTTTATTGTCTGTAAAAGTAATAATTCTATCAGTTTGTTTTGCCAGTTGCTTGCGAAAAAGTTTGTCAACAACTAATTCAAACTTTTCCTTTCTTGTTGATCCATCATATTCATGATCATAAGGATATGTGGGTATTTCAATTACTGATTTAATACCATGTTCCTTGAATTTTCTGAATAGATTTATAGTAAAAGGATTAGCATTTATGAATGATCTTGCATATACAAATTCTATCCTATTTTCAATAGTAAACTTTACAATTTTACTAAAATCAATCCTTTGTATTATGCCCGATAAAAAGTTCTTGCCATAATTATTTATGATGTCATCATTAATATACCTTACTTTGTTTCCGCTATTGTCATAATCATAGTAACATACAAATACTTTATGCCCCAAATCACGCAGTCCTTTGATTTGGTATTTGATTTTCTTGCTTATTCCACTATGCTCAGAGAATCCATGATATATTAGAAATAATATTCTCATATATGCAAATATACTATTTTTTTATTATTTGTATATTGTAAATATGTATTTTTTTATTCCATATTCCAAAATAAATTGAAATTTGTAATAAATAATGATTTTAAAATATTTTATTCAGCCATTATTACGCAAATATGCCCGCCTTTTAATAAAATAATAATAATAAATTATATATTTTATACTTTTTTGTATGTAATACAAAGAATTTGTGTAATTTTGCGTCATAATTAATGCGATATTAATATAAAGACAAAATTGAAATGGGAATTAACTTAAAATTATCAACCGCAACACTTATTACTTGCTCTGTAATGATTGCAGGATGTTCTAAAGATCAAAATGTTTATAACGACAATTTACAGGAGATAGCAAAGGCGGCTTTTCCTGTGCAGAATATTGATCCAGATCAAACATGGAATATGATGGGAACAACAACCGTTAATACTAGTGTAGATGAAAATTATGGAGAATCATATACTATAAAGATTTATTCTTCAGATCCAATAGGTAATACATCAGCCCAACTGCTTTCAAAGAGTACTGTAGATAATGGTAAATCTGTAAAACAGACATTTGAGTATGGAACAGGTGACAGTACTCTTTATGTTTCACGTGTAGATTCAAAATCAAGACGAGAAGTTCTTCCTGTTTCTATTAACAACGGTGGAACATCAAATATTGTATTTTCTAATTCATCTATTTCTCAATCAAAGTCAAGAACGGTAACAAGGGCTATTGGAGACTTTGATGATCCTTCTGCTGTTGCAAAACGTGATATTCCATATACCGAAATTCAATTAGATAATTTCTGTAAAGCAAGTGATGCCATACAGATTACAAATGGAATGGATGTAGCATCTCAGGATATAAAAAATAAAAATTATCAAACATTTTATATTTCAAGCAGTATCAATAATTTTTATAACCTTAATTCTGGCGATTTTAAAGGCAAAAGAGTAATAGTTAAAAATGGAGGAGTTTGGAATGTAAGCGGAAGTGAAGGAAATTTGCCTGATGGAGTAGTCGTTATTGTTGCAAATGGGGGTAAGATTAATATTAATGGGAAAACGCTTAATTCGATAACTAAGTCGGGTGATGCATTCATCGTAATGACAGGTGGAGAAATTTCAGGAACTGGTTCATCTGCATTAACAGAAACAGATGGAGGAAATCTGTATAATGCAGGTACAGTGTCATTACCTTCATTTAATTGGACTTCTAGTGGCAATGTATATAATAGTGGCAATCTAACGATTTTAGGTGATGCTACATTTAATACTTCAACGAATTTCATAAATTATGGTACAGCTACCTTTAATGGTAATATAAATTCTCCTGCAAGTGGATATATCTACAATGCAGACGGAGCTTCATTATATGGCAATACTTTATGTTTAACAACAAATGCAACTTTAATAAACCGTAGTTCTAATTGCCATTTTGTTAATACTGTTAATAGTAATGATAATGCTAATTATAAAACTTCATGCAAGTTGGTTGTTGATAATGATTTTATTCCCAATGCTGTAGTTATATCAAATGGTGGTTCAATACAATGTAAAAACATTATTCTGCATAATTCTAATATAACAATGGGTAATACATCAATACTTAAAGCAGAAAATACTACTTTCGAAAGTTTTACAGTAGCAGGTCCTACAACTGGTGATTATGCTGTATGTGTATTGGGCAATATAAGCAATAGTGGTTATGGACCTAATTGTAATTTTACAGGTAATATATATGTAGATATAACTTCCAATCCTTGGGCTGCAGAAGCAAACAAATATCAATTTTGGCAGCAGAAAACTGATAAATATACAAATGGCGCAAAGGAGGTTGGTACAGGAGAAGCTGGTATAACAATTTCATCAGGCGACTGTTCAATAGGATATACGCCAACAGACAAAGGTGGTGATGATATAGATAAAGCGGCTGTATGCACATATGGATTTGAAGATATGACAACTGAAGCTGGAGATTATGATTTTAATGACGTTGTGCTTAAAGTTAGCAAGAAAGATGATACTCATTATACTGTAAAATTGTCAGCTGCAGGAGCTATAAAGAAACTTGCAGTACGATTCAATAATGGAACAACAGATGTGGTTGTTTTTGATGAGGTTCATTCTGCTTTTGGAGTAGGAAGTTCTGATATTGTTAATACTGGTAATGGAACTAAAGATGTAGCAGCCGTTTCAAAGGATGTAGAAGTTCCAAGTGGATTCAGTCTATCAAAGAATGGTGACTTCTATATTGTGGATTTAAGTAACGATAGAACCGTACATATACCCACGTTCACATCTGGATTTAATAAAGGTGATGTTCCTTATGCATTATGCGTACCAACAGACTGGTCATACCCAACAGAGCGTACAACAGTTACAGATGCATATAATAATTTTGCTACATGGGCAAAGGATGCTAAAAAAAGTACTGATTGGTATTTAACTCATGTTTCCGGTAAGGTGATGGAGGGTAAATAAAAGATTATATTTATGATATAGGAAGTACAATACAAATTAGTGTACTTCCTATATTGTAAATGTTCTATTATATCCATTTGATATCTACTTATGAGTCTTTTTTCGTTTCTCTTAATTTTAATAATCTATATATTAATAGTATTAAATGGCATACAAAAGGATGGCGATATCCCAAAGCATCCACAACTATATTTCCATCATATATATTGAAAGTGTGGAAACCCAAATCTAATTTTTTGTTTGGTGAATACAGCCGTATTATTTCTTTAATTGTCCATTGATTATTATATGAAATTTGTTGTATAGAAACCGCATCTCCATAAGATTTAATGCATACTTGAGCAGGTCTATATATGCATCCGTTAAATGTAAAAAAATTCCCGGCCATTCGTGCAATATTGTCATTTAAAATTATTTCTTCTTTAAATTTATATTCTCTTTTATCATCGTCCCATTCGTAGATACCCAAAACATTTCCGTTTGCATCTGGCAGTTTGGTCGAAAACATCAATTTAGAACCAAACAATTGTGTGCATATAGAATCTGTTAATGGCAAATTACATAGGGTTGAATGTTCTTCAAATATATCTTTTTGTTTATTGTATTTATAAATTTTATGGTATCCACTTAAACTGTTTTCTGGATGGATATATATATTATCATTAATTCTTTCTATTGCAGGAAAACTTAAGTGCGTATCAAGTTCTAAAACTATTTTTATATATTTTAGTTTATAGTCTTTTTTATCAATAACCAGTTTTGAAATGCGTCCTTTATTGATTGGGTAATACCACTCTTCTGCTAAAATTGTTATTTCTTTATTATTAACTTCTAAAATGAATGGGTCGGCAAACCACCTATCACGGAAGCTATGTTTTAGCCACTTTATATTTAGAGGGTCACCATTCAGAATGCTTTTGATATCATTTTGAACGAATCCAATATTATATTTATTTTTGATAAGATAGTTATGCAAGTATTTAATTACATTCATATGCATCTTCTGATAATAAATTAAACAATTGTATCCACTGATTCATGATGGATTCTTTTGAAAATCTCTGTATATTAATTCTAGCTTTAGATCCCATTTCATTTCTCAGATTTTCATTTTCTATCAATAGGCAAATACCGTCAGCTAATGCCTTAGAATCTAAATATTTTACTAAAATACCGTCTTCTCCATTTTTGATAATATTCCGTGGACCATGTGGACAGTCAAAGGCAACGCATGGTACGCCACATGCCATAGCTTCTAGTAACACCATTCCAAATCCTTCATATCTGGAGCTCATTACATATATAGAACTATTCAAATATTTAGTTATTATCTCATCTGTAGGCTCGTTCATGATCATAACATTTTCAAGATTTCTGTCATGTATCTCTTTTTTTACAATATCATAATATTCACCAGAACCATATATATTTATCACCCAATCAGGGTGTCGTTCCTTTACAAGATTCCACGCTTCAATAAGATATTTATATCCTTTTGCATTATTATACCTTCCTACTATTATTGCTTGTTTGTTTATACATGTGCTAGCTGATTTAGGATAAAATGGCACAAAATTGTTAATAACAAATGTCTTTGTAAGTCCTTTCCAATAATTTTCATCTTCTTTTGTTAATAATACAATCGCATTTAGTTTGCTTACATTTTTCTCCATTTTATGTTTCCAATATCTAGCGATAAAATTAAACGGAAATCCTCTTTGTTCTAAAAGATGAAAGTTTCGTAAATATTTCTTATTCGTATGAGCTTCACCAATTTTTATGCTTCCATCTTTTATCGAAGTAATAAAATCAAGATCACGCCCTAAGGTCGTAATAATTATATCTGGTTTCTCAGAAAAAATAAGTTCCTTTATAGCCTTCTTGTATTTTCTCATAAGAATGAAATACATAAAGGTGCGATAGGCAAAGTTATGACCATATTCTTTTCCAAAATCGATATTTAAATCTATTAATTTAACTTTTTCATAAAGAGGAAAGGATGGCTCTCTTCCATTTTGACTATCTGTAACAATTGATATATCATATCCGTGTTCACTAAGATAATTAGCTTTATTAGATATAATTCTGTCGGCTCCACCTTTTGTAGTTAATGCCGTATATATATAGAAAATTTTCATATTTAATTTATTATCATAGTAATAACATTACAATAGTGATGATATTGTTATATCGCAAATATACGAATATTTCTTGTACGAAGATATTTATATGCACTTTTTCTTATAGAAAATTTCCAGTTTTCATTTTATCATATGAAAATAATCGTATTATTGCATGTTTTTACTATCTTTGCAACGTGTCATGATGTAAATAATCATTATATACAATGAACAAAGAATCAATAAGAAAATGGTTGAAATCAAGTCCAAGGTTAAAAAAGCTATTGGATAGTTTGATCATGAACAAAGTTCAAGCGCGTCCTCGATTGTATATACGTATTTTCGCGGCTATGTACCAACACCGTGGAAAACATTCTATTATATATAAAAGTGTAAGGATGGATACTCCACCTTATCGTAAATTAAGTCTTGGAGATTATAGCATAATTGAGTCATACTGTTGTATTAATAATTCTGTAGGTGACGTAATTATAGGTGATCACACACGCATAGGTATCGGTAATATTATTATTGGTCCTGTTACTATTGGTAATAATGTAAATCTGGCTCAAAATATAACAGTAACAGCTCTCAATCATAATTATTCAGATCCAGATGTCTTAATTGATAAACAAGGATTCACCATTTCTGCAATTACAATATCCGATGATGTTTGGATTGGTGCCAATGCAGTAATATTACCAGGGGTGACAATTGGTAGGCATAGTGTAATTGCAGCAGGGGCTGTGGTAACTAAGGATGTTCTTCCTAATTCACTTGTAGCAGGAGTGCCTGCTGTCATTAAAAAAAGAATATAAAGTTTTCTACATTCTAATTCTTTACCTTTTGTTTCTCAATTTTGCCGATTACCTACGCAGCAAACTCATAGCTTTAGTGCTGAAAAAGCATAGCTTTCACTATATAGGGGTATAGCTTTGGTGATACTAGAGCATAGCGATAGAAAAATTGAGTTATATTACCGGATTTTTTAGATAAAATAAAGGTTTTCAGGTAAAAAGGTACGCAGTTTGGTACAATTATCTAGCATTCAACACTTTATGTGTGAAGGATGCTGGAAAAGATGCGCACATCCTTCACACATCTATATCATTTTGGATTATTCTTTCTAAAGAATAACTTTTTTATGCATTTTTATTGCATTACCTTTGCAATGAAAATAATTATTCATTTAAAATATATAGCCTATGATAAAAATCACATTATTAAATGTGCGGGAACATTCCCGTAAGTCCAGATTTATTGATATCGACAAGTTTGTAGATATGGTAAAAGATGCGAAGTTTGCACAGCAAGTTGGCGAGCTACGTGCTAATTATCCTTATTTGCCTATTAAAGCTGTCTGTGATGACAAATTCCAGTCTTTGGATGTATTTACTTCGAAGATACCCCGAGTATGTTTCGCCAGTCTGTATGAAATTTCTGATGAGACACAGACGTTTGTGGGATATAATGGACTTCAACTTCTTGAAATTAATAATCTTATGAATTATGATGACGCACGGCAAATCAGTGCATTGGCTTCACGCATGCCTCAGACTTTGTTATCATTTATGGGAGCAGATGGCCGTTCTGTAAAGATAGTTTGTCGTTCTCAACTTGTCGATTCTCCTATGCCTTCTACTGAAGATGATGCACGGGATTTTCATGCTCGTGCTTATCGCAAGGCGCATAGTGTATATTCATCCCAACTAAATATCTCTGTAGATAATTTTGAACCGATATTGAATAGATTTACACTGATAAGCGTTGATACTGAAATTCATTATAATCCTTTTGCGGTTCCTTTTTATATAGACCCAGATGATGATGTGCCTCCGATAAAGAAGTATGTTCCGATAAGAAAAGATGAGGTCGATACTGAGAAACTGATGCCCGGATATGATCTCAATGAAACAAGACGTTATGTGTTTCAATGGTGTCTTAGAGAAGCGTATGATAAAGCAAGGCTGGAGCCTGAAGAAACTTATGTAGAGAAAACGTTGAATCTATTGGCTCATTATTGTCATGAGTCAGAATTGCCTTTAGAGATGTGTATCTGTCATACGGGACTGACTTGTCGGTTGGGTAAGGATCTGGATTATGTACGCATAGTTTTTGAAAACGAATACCATAATAAAATTAATAAGGCAGTACCTCTCAAACATATACCAGAGTCTGCTCTGCTAACTTATAAGACAGAGGCAATGCTAAAAAGTAGATACGAACTGCGTCAGAATATAATTACAGGTGAGATACAGTATCGACGCTGGGATGGTTATAATTTCGAGTTTCAACCACTTACAACAAAGGTGAAGAACACAATGACAGTAGCTGCTCTGAAATCTGGTTTGAAGACGTGGGATAAAGATCTTAACCGACTTCTTGATTCTACTTTACTACCTGAGTACGATCCTATTAAGAGTTATCTTGACAACTTGCCCAGATGGGATGGTATAGACCGCATAGATCAATTGGCTGGTCGCGTGCCAACAGATACTCCAGATTGGATGGAACACTTTCATGTGTGGTTTTTGAGTATGGTAGCTCAATGGAGAGGGAAAAACAGCCAACACGGTAATGCCATTGTTCCTCTATTAATTGGCTATCAAGGTAGTGGAAAATCATCCTTCTGTGGAATTATTCTTCCTTCGGAACTGCTTGATTATTATAATGATAAATTAAGTTTCGACAATGATAATGCTGTACAACTTGCTTTGTCAAGATTTGCTCTTATTAATCTTGATGAATTTGACAGTCTAAAAAAGAGTCAGCAACCATTGCTTAAGTATCTTGTACAGAAAAATGATGTGAAAGTCCGCAAACTTTATAGTCAGAGTATTGTGAATCATCCACGTTATGCCAGTTTTATTGGTACAACTAATAATTCAATGCCATTGACAGATGAAACCGGAAGCAGGCGTTTTATATGTGTGAATGTCAACGGACCGATAGATTTTACTACTCCTGTTGATCATGTTCAACTATATGCTCAGGCCATGTATGAGATTAAGGAAGGTGTCCGCTATTGGTTTAACGAAGAAGAAAATAAGTCAATTCAGAGGAACAATGCCAAGTTTAATCAACCGTCAAGCATATCATTAATGTTTAATTCCATGTTTGCTATGCCTAAAATAGGAGAAGGCAGATTTGTTTACCTATCTGATATTGCAGATGAGTTGAGACGAAAATACAATGATATAAAATCTGATGGCGGAATACAGATGAAATTAGGCCGCTATCTAACTCAAAATGGTTTTCAGTCAATGCGAAAACACTGTGGAATGGCCTATAGAGTGGATGTCTTGGACTGATTTGTAATACAAATTAAGCAAAAGCGTGAAGGAAATGCGTAGCTTTTTACCATTCCTTCACGCATAATTTGTTTGTAATCAGAATGTTAATCCATACTGTGTACCTTTTTGAAAGAAAACTTTTGATTCAATTTTTTTATTCGAAAACCTGTGATATATGAATTTTTATATTTATATTTGTAGCATAGAATATAAGAGATAATTGTATGGAAAAACAATGGGACCTGATAATAGATAATAAAAGCAAGCTATTTAGTCTAGACTTGAAAGAAGTCTGGAAATATAAGGATTTGCTTGCAATGTACGTTAAAAGGGATATCGTAACATTTTATAAGCAGACAATATTGGGGCCTTTATGGTTTGTTCTTCAGCCTGTGTTAACTACCATAATGTTTATGTTCGTTTTTGGTGGAATTGCAGGTATTTCAACAGATGGAGTTCCGCAGGCAGTCTTCTACCTTGCTGGTTTAGTATGCTGGAATTATTTTGCAGATTGTTTATCAAAATGTTCCGATACATTTAATGCCAATCAACAGATATTTGGGAAAGTATATTTCCCACGTTTGGTAGTTCCTTTGTCAATTGTTATTTCTAATCTTATAAAGATGGCTATACAGTTTGCATTGTTTTTAGCTGTATACATTTTCTATATGTTCAAAATTGATATTATGCATATCAATATTACCATATTGTTATTACCTTTGCTGTTAGTTATGTTGGGTTGTTTAGGTTTGGGCTTTGGACTTCTTATATCATCAATGACAACAAAATACCGTGATTTAAGGTTCTTAATTTCTTTCGGTGTTCAACTTTGGATGTATATAACTCCTGTAATTTATCCACTTTCAGTAATGAAAAATAATTATTCCCATTATATGTGGGTGATTGTTGCAAACCCATTAACCTCAATTCTTGAAACATTTAAGTATGGATTTACTGGAATAGGAGTTTTCAACTGGGGATATTTAGCGTATAGCTTTGTATTTACAGTATTGATATTATTTTTGGGTATAATAGTATTCAACAGAGTGCAGAAAAACTTTATGGATGTAATTTAAAGTAAACATCGTTATGAGTAGAAAAGTAATTGAATTTAATAATATAAGTAAGCAGTATATACTTGGTTCTATTGGAACAGGTACTCTTAGTCAAGATATTAACAGGTGGTGGGCAAAGATACGAGGTAAAGAGGATCCTTTCTTGAAAATCGGTGAAGTAAATGATCGATCTAAGAAAGCTGACGGTAGTTTTGTTTGGGCATTAAAAGATATTACATTTGATGTGGAACAAGGAGATGTTGTTGGTATTATTGGTAAGAACGGAGCAGGGAAGTCAACTCTTTTGAAGATTCTTTCAAGGGTTACAGCCCCAACTACTGGTTCAATCAAAGTAAAAGGTCGTATAGCATCGCTGCTTGAAGTAGGAACAGGCTTCCATCCAGAAATGACAGGTAGAGAAAATATCTACATGAACGGTTCTATAATGGGAATGACTAAACAAGAAATAGGTCGTAAATTAGATGAAATTGTTGATTTCGCCGGAGTCGAAAAATACATAGATACACCTGTAAAGCGTTATTCTTCAGGTATGATAGTCCGTTTGGGATTTGCTATCGCAGCTCATTTAGAGCCTGAAATCCTTGTTGTTGATGAAGTCCTTGCAGTTGGTGATGCTGAATTTCAGAAAAAGGCTATCGGGAAAATGCAAGATGTTTCGAAAGGAGAGGGCAGAACAGTTTTGTTCGTTAGTCATAATATGGCAGCAGTAAGAAGTCTGTGTAGTAGAGGCATATTACTCAATAATGGTAGTGTTGACTTTATTGGTAATATACCTGATACCATAAATAGGTACATTAACATAGAAAGCTCTGTTTTTAATGCTAGTATTATAAATAATATCAAATGGTTGAAAAATTCAATCAAGATAAAAAAAATTGAAATCAATAAGACCGAAAGTTCTTATTCTATTATTAATAGTTGTCAAAATAGTTTAGATGTCCTAATAGAAGGTGAAACATTCGAAAATATGTCATATGATATTATGGTGATTATAAAGAATAAAGATGGATTCCCTTATGCAACATTTGGAATGGGGCATAATATGG
Source organism: Xylanibacter oryzae DSM 17970 (assembly GCF_000585355.1). NCBI lineage: Bacteria > Pseudomonadati > Bacteroidota > Bacteroidia > Bacteroidales > Prevotellaceae > Xylanibacter > Xylanibacter oryzae. The sequence continues at coordinate 599,743 of NZ_KK073873.1, forward strand.
GTGATATACAGCATCAAAATATAGGTCCCTTTATTATAAAAAGAGTTATAAAACTTCCAGAGATAATTAATAAAGGAGTCGTTTTTGTTGATTTATTTATTCATCATCCTATGGTTGAATGGTATTTGAAGGCTCCTCATTGTTGTACTTTAGAATGTGAAGGCTTTCAATCAGGGTTTGGTAAGCCATTGAATCAATATGATAGCGGATTTATTGGATTGACAATAGTATAATTATTAACACTCTTATTTTTTATTTATAGGCTTAAAAAATAATTTTATAGTTTTTATTCTTTTACGTATTAAATATTCTGTGTGTTTTATGTCTTTAATGTATTTTTCATAAAACCATGAAGCTATACTCCATGGGAATGGTGGTTTGTGGTACATTTCAAATGATACGGTATATAAATCTATACAGAGTTCTTTTAAGATGTTATTTTTTATAAATCTTCCCATAATATATCCGCCACATCTGAAACTAGGCATTTGACGTTCTGCATATAAATCTGGATAATATTTCATGCAGAAATTACCATATGTTTCAAACTCTGAAAAAGGACATAATTCATTAGGTTCTGTAGCAAAAATGATTTTTTCAAACCAACTATTACCCAAAATTATATTATTATCTATATTTTCTATAAGGTTTTTTACAATTGATTTATTAAACATCATGTGTTCTGATATATAAGAATGTTCATTTACTTTTGTAATATTAAGAATCTTTTTTATTGTATTAAAATATGGTTGGTGATATTCACTTTTCATTGAAAAGTATGGCCTGCTATCTTTGTCAAAAAAATCAATATGTCTTATTGGTAAGGTATCAGCATCCCATGATAAATAATAATCAGTATTACAATATTTACTTAGTGCAAATCCTAATTTAATAAATTGTTGTAAATACCATCCAGTTCTTGGATGTAGAGATTTGTGAACATGCAATAGCTTATCAATTGTTTTAAAGGTAATGAAAGGCACAATGTTGTCCTCATCAAGTATTGTACATTTTTTATTTTTTTTAATTGATGACGGTAAGCAACAACTCATTTCTTTGTTAGTTATTATATATATATGTTCAGGATTTAGAAACATATTTATATAATACAGCGTTTTTCTTAAGAATAAATAGTCCTTAAATGCAACTGGTATTATAATGTTATACTTCATTTGTAAGTGATATATTAATTGATAGCTTATAATAATTTTACGTGTTAATACAAAATAATGTTACCATATTTTTTATTACTTTTTGATTTTATATGTCAATTTAAATAATAGTCACAATAGTCGAGAATCTTGTATACCAACAAACATCCTTTTGATAATACTTCCATAATATTTTATTATTATATTTAATATCTTTTGATTACAAAGATAGTTAATTCGTTTTGTATTACCAAAATATCAGATTTATTTTGTATTTTTACAATCAAATATAAGTTATATGGAAAAAACTATAGTTTTTATATGTGCACATAAGGAGGTGGAACTTCCTCAGCATGAATTTTTTATGCCAATACAGGCTGGCACTGGAATTGGACGTGAGATTTTACCTTATACACCAGATAATACTGGAGATAATATTTCTGTAAAGAATAAAAACTATTGTGAATTGACTTGTCATTATTGGGTGTGGAAAAATCTTAAAAATGTTGGAATCGTTGGATTAAATCATTATCGTCGATATTTTGATTTCGAAAAACGTTTTTTAAAATTTGCCCCTGACAGGAGTTTTATTTCTGCAGATAGTTTTTTATCTAAAACATATAAATTCCCTAATTTAGAAGGGATTTTAAAGAAATATGATATAATTCTTCCCAATACTAGAAATTATCCTTACAATATGGCAACACAGTATGGCGTATTTCATATTGTTGATGATTGGGTTATACTTAAAGACGTTATTAAAGAGTTATCTCCAGAATATATTCCTGCATTCGAAAAAACCATGGAGCATAGAAATTATTCATCGAATTATAATATGTTTATAACAAAGTGGAATTATTTTGATGAATATTCTGAGTGGCTATTTAAAATACTTTTTGAAGTTGAAAAACGTTGCAAAATATCTTCTGATCCAGTGCAATCCAGACTATTTGGGTATATGTCAGAAAGATTAATAAATGTATACTGTGAATATAAGCATTTAAGGATAAAACATGTACCAATTATTGTTCCAATAGATGATTTTGACACATCAATGAATCCTAGCTATTTGAGATATAATTGGTGGAAATTTAGAAATAATTTCGTTTATCATGTAAATAAATTATTATAATGAGTAGTTCAAATAATGATATAAGACCGTTAGTCGTAGTATGGTGTCTTACTTATAACCAGGTAAATTATATAAAAGATGCACTAAATGGTTTTCTTATGCAGAAAACTAACTTTAATTTTGAAGTTGTTGTGCATGATGATGCTTCTAATGACGGCACAAGTGACATTATAAAAGAATATGCAAAAAAAAATCCGAATATAATTATACCTTATATTGAACAGAACAATAGATGGAAGAAGGGAGGCCTTCCACATATAATTGAATTAATGAACACTAAACATAGAAGAGCTAAATATATAGCTTTCTGTGAAGGAGACGATTACTGGACGAATCCTTATAAACTGCAAATGCAAGTGGATTTCTTAGAATCGAATCCTAAATATTCAATGTGTTTTCACAGTGCATATAAGAAGTATGAATGTCAAACGACAAGTTGGATAAATTGTGAAAATATTCAAGATAAAGATTATGATGCAAATGATTTGTTTGTTAACTGGACTGTTCCTACAGCATCAATACTTTGTAGAAAAGATGCTATGGATTTTTATGCAGGGATAAAAGATGCAAATAGGATACAAAATTATGATATATTTATAATTTTGTGCTGTGCTATGGTTGGCAATATAAGAGGAATGCATGAACAAATGTCTGTTTATAGAATACAAGGTCAAGGACTTTCTTATAATAATAAAGCATTGATTCGTACAGTAATGAATAATCCAGAACATTTTATGTGTCTAAAAAGGAATTTCCCTATTGTAAATAAATATTGTGTAAATGATACCATTTCTAAGACATTTTTTGAAAGGGCTTTAATACAAGAATCGTTAAATGCGAAAATTATTGATTATCTTCAATCTTTAAGATTTAATTACCGTCGATTTTTTAAAATGGCATTTAAAGTCATATTTAAAAAGGTTGTTGATGTATGAAATTACTTAGAAGATCTCAATTTATGAATCTAATTAATCTCAATATAAAGAATAAGTGTTTCTCTGAAAGCCAATATTTAATTTTTTCTTTCTTCGAATAATTAATATAACGCCACATCCTATCAGATTCGGGGAATGTTGTTTTCCATTTTTTGTAATTTATTAGAGGTGGAAAAAGATAATAGCGTTTGATATTGAATTTTCTAAGTTTTAGTTCATTTTGGAATCTTTCACTATATAAACCTACTGATACCAAAAAGTCTTCAACGCTAGTTATAGCCTTGATGTGATCTGATATACTTTTTGATATTTGGTTAGAATAGCGATTAGTATTATATTGTACATAGTGGTATAAATACTTATGTATATTAGAACATTTCTTTGCATAATAATATAGCTTTATTGAAGTTATATAATCTTCACCGATCTCAATATCGGAGTTAAATCTTATATTATTGAAAATATCTTTTTTTACTAAAATTTTCCACATCGTTGGACCAATATTATAATTTATTAGTCTAAAGATATTTTCTTCGCAATCATTTGAGTAGTTTTCATAGTGAAATGTACGTCTCTCGTTTCCATAGTCTTTTGTATAGTCACATCCAATAATGTCTATTGTGCTGTCACCTGCAACTGTAATCATTTGCTCTATCATGTCTGCTTCAATCCAATCATCGCTATCTACGAATAAAACATATTTACCTTTGGCATTGTCTAATAGATCATTTCTTGTAGTGGCAATACCTTTATTCTCAAGATGAGAAATAATCGTTATCTTACTTTTGTCAATATTTTTTTTGTCAATATAGCTTTTTAATATGGCTAAACTTTTATCAGGAGAACAGTCATCAACAAAAACATATTCTATCTCCGGATATGTTTGATGGAAAATGGAATCTAAGCATTTTGCTATATATTTTTCCACTTTGTAAATAGGAACTAATATAGATACTAGCATTATACTATCTTATTAATTTACAAATAGTGCGCAGTAAAAATGATGTTATTTTATGAAGTCTGTAGGTCTTACTAATTTTTGCAATATATTTTATCATTTGATCATCCGCATATTTTAATGGTTCATAGTCTTTAAGAATTCTGGCAGGGATGTTATCTATAAGTACACTTCTGCGTTCTGATTCTCTTTCTTCATTATTAGTAACACTGATGCCTGTTGTATCAACTTTTGCTATAATATTCTTGTCAAATACATGGCTACAATTATTTACTATTAATGTCTTAATCCAGAATTCCCAGTCGGAAACAATTTTTAATTCTTCATTATATGGATATTTACGTAGGAATTCCGTCTTAATAAATGACGCTTGATGGCTGATTGTACTTCGATAAAGTGTTAGGAATGTAACGTCTTTTTCTGTATCAAAACGTATGCTATTCTCATCTGTCCCTATGGTAACTCCAGTTATGATGTCTTCCTTATAATGATTAGAGAAGACGCTTTTCAAAACACTTGAGTTATAAAAAATGTCACCTGAATTCATAAAATTGGAATATTCACCATGTGCATGACTTACCCCTTTGTTCATTGCATTATAAATACCTTTATCCGGTTCAGAAACCCAATAGTCAATTTTATCGGAATACTTTTTAATTATATCAATACTACTATCATTAGATCCACCATCTATTACGATATATTCATAGTCTTTGAAGTCTTGTGAAATAATACTTTTTATAGTATTCTCCAGACCTTTGGAATTATTGTAATTTATAGTTATTATTGATAGTTTCATATGCTTAATCAATTTGATGTAATTATAATTGTTTATGAGCGATATACTTTTTTCTTATATCAATGTTTGGTATGGATAAAATCGTTATTCTTTGTGTCTATATGGAATATATTGAGGAACATGCGCATGAAGAGTGATGGTATATGGATAATCTTTTGGGAGAATACATGGTGACGTAGTTTAAATGGTATAGCAATATACAAGGATATGCATAGTATGATAAACAAGCACCACCACTTTATGCTCCAGCATGGTACGAATATGGTATGTATGATTGCTATAATTAGTGGTAATATGATTAAAAATACTCTTGGGATAAGAATCTGCTGGATGGTTTTGTCTATATAATCTATATTGCCTTTAAGAATTGCCTTTGGGATATAAGGAAGCATTTGTAGCAAGCATTGAATCTGAGCAGTCATCCAACGAAGACGTTGGTTTTGGAAGTTCTTAGAATCACAGACCTTTTCATCAAATACAGGAATGCGTTCAAGATAATGAATATAGATGCCATCTTTTAGAAGCATTGCTTCTAATTCACGGTCTTCTCCTGATGTTGATAGTTTTTCGACATTGTTTTTGAACCAATCGAAATCAATGCACATACCAGAACCTATGAGCGCGGATGATAGACCAATAATATTGTGTGCCTTTCGAAAAATGGTATTGTTGATTTCTTCACTTGTCCCATCCAATACAGCAATGTCTGTATCCGAATTCTTGGCGCAGCGATGGCATTGAAATGCTCTGTTGCCATCTGCACATGCATTGTTGAGGCTATGAAGAAAGTTGTGCTTTACCACATCATCGGCATCAAGGATAACTATATAATCATAGTTTTCTTTTATTGTACGAATAGCTAGTTTCATAGCTTTGGCTTTTGAACTATTATGATAATCAGCAATAACAAGTTTTATTGATAATTCTCTTAAGGCTTCGTCTGTATCAGCTTTATTGTGATCAGAAACTACTAGGACATCGTATTTATCTGAAGGATAATTCTGATCAAGAAATGATATAATAGATTTTGTAATAACCCTGTCTTCATTGTATGCAGGAAAAAGAATTAGAAATTTATTGAGTTTGGTTACCTGTTTTATGATGATTCTTTTCTTTCTTTTGTGGAAAAGAGATACCATAGAGAAGAAAAATACATACATGACAGAAATTGCTATGAATATCCATAACATAATGTCTATTATATGTATAAGTTGCCATATCATCTGCGATAGTTGTTTTTTGTATTCTTATTTACAAATTTGTTTTTCCAACCAGAAAATGGTAGCAAATTAATAAGTCCCAATACGATTAAGAATGGTGCCTTTAGAAACGACTTGTCAAAGTTCTTATCAATAAGATAGTCGGGAGTGGCAAGTGCAAAGGCAAAAATAATTACAGCAAATGTAATCCACCACTTTATAGCTAGGGTCATATATATGAATGGAAGAATTAAACTCATCATGACGATGATGGCTATAAGAACTGTACGTGGAATAAGCATCCATTGCAATATCTTATCAGCATAATCATATCGTTTTGAAAACATGGCCGGTATAAAGAAGCGCATGTTTTTAATTGCTGTGGTAAATTGCGTGGATATAAATCTGCTCCGCTGCCTGTTAAAATCCTTGGTTGTCCTTGTCTTTTCATCATAGACGTATATATCATTGAAATAGTCTACAAAGATATGTTGTTGCATCAAGAGTGCTTCTATTTCCTTATCTTCTGCTGCAGTCTTCAGTTGGGTAACATTATCGTGGAACCAGTTAAAATCAAAGACTATTCCGGAACCCATAGTGGCTGACGAAATTCCCAGACTGATATGCCCAAGACGGAACACAGAGTTATTGATCTCTTCGAAGATCGCATCCAAACGTGCTGCTGCTGTGTCCCTGTTCTTTGAAACTCTGTGCAACTGAATAGCTTTTGTACCAGCAGTTTCGTAAGCATCGTTTACGGCTTCAAGAAACTCAGGAGCAACTACATTATCCGCATCAAGGATAAGAACAGCATCGTATATCTTAAATTCAGGGAGATTCTTCATCGCAAACTGCAGTGATTTCGCCTTAGTACTGATTTCGAAATTTGGTACTGCTAGGGTTATTGGGAGTTGAGCGAGACGAAAATTCGTCATTTCGTCTTCATGGTCTGATATTACAGTGACATCAAACAGACGCTGTGGATAGCTCTGTCCTAATACAGAAAGGACGGTTTGTATGATTGTTTTATCAGCACGATATGCGGGGATTAGTATAACAAAGCGATTCTGATGTTTAGCCTTTGGTATAATATTTCGATGTCGGATGAGTGATGCAGCTGCAAAAACCAACATGTATATGGTGGTCAGTGCTACGGGAATGAATAGCATAGCATCAATAATATATAGTATTATCCAAAATGAAATATTCATGATCCTATTTTTAGAAATGTTATTATTCCGCTCATAATGGATTTGGAAAGGTCATTATGACCTCTAATTAAATTAAGAAGACTATCTGTCGAAGATGCTATAATGAGATATAAATATGATATGAATTTATTAATTCCTTTATAGTTGCGTTTTACCAGTAAGAATCTGTTGTGTGTAAGATAGTATGCACGTGTAGGACTGTTACGGCCTGTGGATTTACTTTCTTTATGGAATATTGTACATGCAGGTTCGTACCAAATTTTGTATCCAGCATTCCTAATTCTGATAGACCAGTCTATTTCTTCGTAATACAGGAAAAATTCTTCAGGCATCATACCTATATGTTCAATCACTTCACGTTTTACCATCATAGCTGCTCCGTGAGCATAATAAGTAGGGTGGGCAATATCGTACTGACCATTATCAGGTTCATCATATCCTATAGACTTGTTGCGTATTGTTATTTCGGATAATTTGGTATACCCTGCGTATTGTATGTGCTGCCCATTATCAGAGAAGCGAATCTTAGGACAAGCTACACCAATGTCTGTGGATGATTGTAATCTTAGAATAAGTGCATTTATATTGAAATCTTTGAAGTAGGTATCGTTATTAACAAAAAATATGTACTTAGCTTTTGCTGCTTTGATACCAAGGTTGTTGCCACCGGCAAAACCAAGGTTTATTTTACTGCGAAGAACTTTTACTTTAGGATATTTGTTTTCTATAATAGAGGCTTCGTCTTGAGATGATGCATTATCCACTACAATCACTTCTAATGAATATTCATCAAAAGGGATTGAATCAATTAGCTCCATGGTATCTTTAATACCATTATAATTGACAGTTATTATTGATATGTCATACTCTTGATTCACGTTTCTTTCTTGCCTTTTCTTCTTTTATTTCAGTTTGAACCTTTAATCTTTTATCTTCAAATATCTGATAATCTTTCTCAATTGACGGTAGTATGTATACGATGCTAAGACCTCCATAAAAGATAAGCACATTAGGAAACTGCATAAGTATCTGGTTGCCATATCCACCTATATGTATTGCTGCAAATGCACAGCAGAAAGCAGCACCTATTCCACGTAATGAGGAATTATTTATTCTGAAAAAGACAGTCCAACAACCTCCCATAAACATGAGTATAGTCGTTATTACAAAAACGGTTATTCCTATCTGACCTGTATGCACCCAGATAAACACGTATTCGGAATCTGGTGGAGTCTGAGATAATATCTTATATTTATTGAATGGTGGCACGTTCTCGGTAAAGATACCAATGCCCATTCCCCAAGGTGCGTCTTTAACGTATTTTGCCATTGACTCTTTATTTATGTCTCTGACGCTTTTTGACGCATCATCTCTGTTGAAGGCGGACCTCATCCTTCGTATCATGCTGTTACTGCCTCCTATTGTAGTAAATGCTAATATGAATAAAAAGACTCCGAATACTATGGTTACAGGTAACGCAATTTTTACTGACTTTGACAGAAAGATAAATACAAGGAATCCTATTATCATACAGAATATAGCTGTACGGGTTCCTGAAGCGAACATCGCCCATGTGCATGCTGCTCCTGCTATAATAAAGAATATCTTGTCTTTTTTTATACGGGATGTTATACCTACTATATAAAATGCTACTGCAGATGATGCCATGTTGCAACCAAAATTGGCAGCGTCACTAAATACTGAGAAATATCTTATAATACCGTTTACGACATGAGTACGTGCTGCATATCCCCAAAGCCATGCCTTTTCAGCTGTAGTAAATCCAAACGTCTTTTGTTTCCAGGCCCAAAATGCCGCAAATATTGAAAGTATAGCGAACACACGCAAAAACTTTATGATTTTTTCGGGTGTGGATATATACAGAGAACATATTATAAAGGCATAAAGCAGTTGGAATGCCATAAGTCTTGCGCCTGTATACCATGCACCAATATTAATACCTAATCCACATGTGTCGTTAAATATCTCAATGCAGCAGAAGCCACCCCATACTATTAGTGCAAGCAGCATAACATTATTCAAGTTGCTTATGTGCAAGTCTTTGGCATCAATTAACGCAATCACTATAAGAAGTATCTCGAAAATTTCGTTTGGTATTGATGAAGGGATTGGCATATACCCAATCTTATTAAGATACATTACAAAATAGTTGAATACAAACAGTGTCCAGAAGATAGTCATCTTATTTTTGATACCGACATATACAAATATAGGTATAAGTGGGAGAGTGCATATGATTGCAAATGAATTTAGCCCGCCTGAATATAGCTCGTACAGTGCAATCAAGAAAAGGAGAAAGAGCACTGCAGCTCTTCCTCCGTTATCTTTTATGTATTGCACGACTATATTGACCTTATTCATTTATGCTGCATTTACAAAGTGTGACTATTTTCTGTAGCAGTAAGTCCCATCTGAGATATTCTATAAGCAAAATTATTCAGTCTTGAATATGGTGGCAATTGACCAACATATTCTTCAACAGCGTAACGACTTGCTTCTGTAAGATACATATATAAGGTGTTCTGATCTGTCAACTGCGATTCAATTTCTTTAAGCGCTTTCTGGTCAACATCTTTCCATGTGCGGTTGGCACGTGTGACAATAAGATTGACCGTACCGATATTGAGTAATGCTGTGGATATAGAATGGTCGTTGAGATTCGGATACTCGACAATCGCAATTTCGTTTTCTAGTATGTCGGGACAAAGGTCTCTAATGCTCTTTGCCATAATATATTTGCTATCTTCTGCAAGGAAATCTTCGTCGTATGTAAGGCGACGTACCTGCAAACCAATAGAAATCCAATAGTTCTCAAGTTCGGATGCAAGATAGCTTTTACCATTGCTCGCATCTGTTGAAAGCAAATTGATGACATTCTGCTGACCGGTATTGAAGTGGGGCAGTATAGTCTTACTGAGATGACGTAGGGCCATATCGCTTATAGTCTTATTGAAACGACGGTAACGAAGGTTACTCTCTTTTGGAAAGCACCCAAGCACAGGTATCTTTGTAATATGTTCTGAACGCATACGGTCGCGTAGAGTACGATCAAGTATTTCTATAGTCAAGAAGTAAACTGTTACAAGAAGTAATGTGAGCAAGTATGAAGCAAGCAAAATCATAATACGATTAGTTGGCTCTGCGTTAAGAGGAAACAATGGTGGATTAAGTACACGAAGTGTAGCTGTCGTCATTTGCAGATTTCGTTGACGTAGACGGGCTGCATTCAGTGCGTTAAGCATTGCCATATAGTTGCTTTCTACAAAACCAATATGTCTGTCTTTTCTTGCTAAGGTCGCTCCAATTGGTGCAAAGTAGAGGAACTGGCGGTCTAGTTTTCCGCGCATAATGTCTTGAGCTGACATTTCTGCTTTTGTCTTCTGTAGCAGGAGTACTTGTTCGAGCCATTTGTCAATCATCGTATTAGCTTTGACACCTGTTTCTGTATTGTATGATGATGCTTCTATGTCTTTTGTGAGATTTCTCACGTTATTTGTTGTGTTTTGAAGCTGGTTCTGTGCTTTTGCCAATTCTTGTTGTGCCTCACCATTACTGCTACCACCTTCGCTGCTCATAAGTCGGAGATTAGAAATACGTGACTGAAGCTTAGATATTTCATTGACTCTGTCTGTAAACAGTCTGTTGGAGCGGATAATTTTTGCGCGATTGCCTAATTGCCTTTCCAGATAATCCATTAAAGACTTTGTTGTTGTGTAATCCATTAGCTGTTGGTTGTCGGATGTCTGTTGGGTTGCATCTAGGCCTGCAATCTGCTTAGTCTGCTCGCCGTAGTTTATAATTCGTTTTGACACATTATATTTGATCAGATCATCTTCTGAACCGCATAGTATTCTATATAAACGTGCTACTTCGCGTTCGAAAAACTTAATTACCTTGTTAGTTTCTCCGAAACGTATATCTTGATACTGTTTAGAAAATGCATCGTTAAGTATATCTACAGTATTGTAAGCGATACCTGCGTCATTAGCAGTATAGCCAATATTAATAATATCACTTTGATCTAATTGAGTGACTTTTAGTTTGGCTGTAATGTTGTTAATACCAAACCAAGGGTGATAATTAAGAACACCATATAAATAATTATCAGGTAATGGTTTCTCATAAGCCTTTAAATTAGCATAAGTAGCAGCCTCACTGTTGTGATTAATCAATGCTTTTACTTCTGCCGGAACTGTAGCATTAAGTTCTCTGAAATGTTCGGCACTGATATAATTGTTGTCCTTGTTAGGATTTCCATACATCATGCAACGGCCAAAAAGGCGAAGAGATACTTCCTGTATTGTACTGTTAGTCGTAATAATGAGCATTAGGTTCTTAATATTAGTCTGTGGATCCCCACCGGTAATTCCGGTTCCACCTTCTATATTATAACCTGTGATCATACCTGTATATACTGTTGTAGATACATCATATTGTCGATCCATATCGCGTGTGTAAAACCACGCAACTATAAGTGCTATCATTGGTAATATGAGTAAATACCAGCGTATGCGGTAAAGTAATCGAACTACATATCTAAATATATCCATATTTCTTTATTCTTAATTGTTTTTCTTATTGTCCTTTAAAGCTTTTTCTGTAGCCTTTTTCTCTTTTTCGTCTATGGCCTTTTCTGCTTTTTTGTCTTCTCTTATGCGTTGATTAAGTTCTCTCTTTTCTGTTTTTACTTGTTTTTGCTGGATACTTTTGGTATCTCTATCTTTGAAACTATCAATAGTAACATCTGTTGTTGAATTAGTCAGAATAGGTGTATGGGTGAGAATTTCAAGTGTTATGATATCTGTTGTAATCTGAGTCTGCATATTCTGGTATTGTGCTACTGCGCTGGCTTCTCTTTCTTTGGTTTGAGCAAATGCTGATATATCCATGTTACCATTATGAAAATCTTCTTTGTTTAAAGCTCCTGCTCCTTGGTATGTAGCAGCACTCTCGCTCGCAGATTTTAATGTAACAAGGTCATTCGTTATTTTAACGTATAATGTTGCTATTTGCAACTTAAGATTATCGAATATTATATCTTTCTGATATTCAGCTTGTTCGGCTGCTAATCTTTTACGTCTTACAGACTGGCCAAGATCAAGGATATCATCTACCGGAATATTGAGGCTGGCTCCTAAATTCCAATAACTCTGTCGGCTACCTTGATATTGATATACAATTGGATTGTATGTAGTTGAATTGTTTCCCCACATGTCAGTCATTCCATAGCTGTAACTTGCATGCCCGTTAATGTATGAAAATATATGCTTCTTTTGTTTTGACACTTCGGCCCTTGCTATCTCTTCTGCTTTAGCCAAAGATAGTATCTGTGGATTCTGTTTTGCATTTTCGAATAAAACAGACAATGGTGGAAGGTGAAAATTGGAAAAATTAATATTCCCGTTGCCATTGCTTGAATCAAAAAAGCCTGCACTTATGCCACTATCGTTGTATGACTGGGCTATTATATTAGATGAAATGCAGGTTATAAGTAAGGTGATTATTAGTTTCTTTTTCATATCAATTAATGTATCTGTATTATACGTCGTCTTTCTGTATAAACGCAGTAAGTGTTTTAAATATTATCTTTAAGTCTAATGAAAAACTATACGTGCGTCCATATTTAATATCTAATTGTTTGCGTTCTTCAGCTGACATCTTACCACCATTGCCTCTGCGCTCTACCTGCCATAAACCGGTAAGACCGGCTGGAGCAATAAATCGGTCTATGTATTCATCTGCTGTTAATTTTTCAGCCTCGTAAAGTGGTAGTGGACGATTGCCCACAATAGACATATCTCCGCGAAGTATGTTGAAAAGCTGTGGAAGTTCGTCGATGCTGAATTTTCGTATAAATCGACCTACTTTGGTTACACGTGGGTCGTTTTCTATCTTCACAAAAGCATTGTTAATATCATTGCTTTTTTGCTTATTGAAATCGTTCTCTGATATTACAAAGTCGTCGCCAACGAGCATTACTTCGTCATCACTTATCATAAGGTCTGTTGGAATGCCACTTTCAATCTGTGCTTTTTCCGCTTCTTCTCCTAATGGTGCACCTGCCTTTTGTGGTGAAGTTTCAGAAGAAATGTATTGATTCTCGTCCTTAAGTTCTTTAAGATGTTTGTCTGAATCTAGATACATGCTACGGAATTTAAGAAAATCGAAAACTTTATAGTTGGAACCGACTCTCTTCGACTTGAAAAGTATTGGACCGCGACTCTCTAGTTTGATAGCTATGATGGTAAAAATAAATACCGGAGACAAAATTATTATTGCCAATAAAGAGAATGCAATGTCAAAAGAACGTTTCCAAATGGGAATATGAAAACGTAAAATACGGTTCTTCAGAGTTTGTTTCTTAAATAAAATTTCTTCCCGGTCAGCGATGAAACATATCTTCTTGTTGAATTCTGTAATTGTGGCATCTACATCAAGGGTGTCGTTGATACCGCAATTCTGATAAATAAGTCTGTCTTGACTACTTAGTGGACCTGTAATAAGAATTATATATAAATTCTCAAACTTCTTGTGTAAATAAGTAATTGCTGTAAGGTCTTCATTGCGTACGCTACGCTCATAAAAAACAATAAAATGCTCGTCTGTAAGATTGGTAGTGCACACTTCAGCAGCATCCTTGTATGTAGATGTAAATTTGACTGTGTGCCCAGGAATATACTTTAGACGTTCCTGTGTCTTAAGATTCTTCCCTAAATAGACTATTCCAATCATAATCTGTCGTTTTACTGAATTATTTTCTTTACTCTTATTTTGAGCTCAATAGGATTAAATGGTTTTACAATATAATCTTCAGCTCCAATTTCGAGCAGGCGGATACGTTCACTTGTACTGTCTTCACTGCTAAGCATAATTACCGGTATGTGGCGGAAAAGCTCGTTCTGTTTAATCCATTCCAAAAAGTCATCTCCACGCATTCCAGGCATCCTTATATCTGATATAATAAGGTCCGGGGTATTACCGGCTTGAAGCCATTTTACACCTTGTATGCCATCTGGCAACCATACAACATCATAGTCACTCATCAAATATATTGATAGAACTTTGGCTATGGTTTCTTTGTCGTCTAATATTAATATTTTCTTCTTCATCGTATATTTTCAGCTGTTAATATAAGGATTACATGTTATAGAATTAACTTTTGTGGCAAAGGTAACAAAAATTCATTAATAGAAACACTAATAATGTAAAAAAAATGTGGTTTTTATGAAAATAAAGTTCGATTCTATACTGAATTCGACTTTATGATGTATTTTTGCGTAAGTTTGTATTTAAGTGATATGTCTTTTGAAATAAAATGAAATAAAAATTAGGGGAAAACGAAAGACGTTCGTATTTATATATAGACATTTGAAATTTATCTAATTATGAATAACAGATTTTTATTGGGTATTGATGTAGGCAGCTCGTCTGTCAAAGCATCATTAGTAAATGCGGACACTGGTAAATGTGCGGCTTCTGCTTTCTTTCCAGACAGGGAGGCTCCTATTACTGCTGTAAAGGCTGGATGGGCTGAACAGGATCCGCAAATGTGGTGGGACAACTTTAAGTTGGCTCTGGCTAAGTGTATGGATGAAACTGGCGCTAAGGCTGATGATATAAAGGCTATTGGTATTTCTTATCAGATGCATGGATTGGTTTGCGTTGATAAAGACCAAAATGTTTTGCGCCCTTCTATTATATGGTGCGATTCTCGTGCAGTACCTTATGGAGAAAGAGCTTTCCGTGAAATAGGGCAGGAACAATGTCTTCAGCATTTGCTGAACTCTCCCGGTAACTTTACTGCAGCCAAACTTGCGTGGGTTAAGGAAAACGAACCGGATAAATTCGCTAAAATTGATAAGTTCATGCTTCCCGGCGATTATATCGCAATGAAGATGAGCGGTGAAATAAATACAACAATAGGTGGACTTAGTGAGGGTATGTTTTGGGACTTTAAAGAGGGTCGCGTAGCAGATTTCTTGATGAAATATTATGGATTCGACTCTTCTCTGGTACCTAATATTGTTGATACATTTAGTGTTCAGAGTGAAGTATCTGCTTCTGCGGCTAAGGAGCTCGGTCTGAAAGAGGGAACCCCGATCTCTTATCGTGCTGGAGACCAGCCGAATAATGCAGTATCTCTTAATGTATTCAATCCGGGAGAGATTGCATCAACAGCCGGTACATCAGGAGTTGTATATGGTGTGCTTGGTGATGTAAACTATGATAAGAAGAGTAGAGTAAATACATTCGCTCATGTGAATTATAGTAAGGAACAGACTCGTTTAGGAGTGCTTTTGTGCATCAATGGTACGGGAATCCTTAATGCATGGATACGCAGAAATGTTGCTCCTGAAGGAATCAGTTATGCTGAAATGAACAAGATGATTGCTGATGTGCCAATTGGTTCTGAAGGAGTTGTTGCAATTCCTTTTGGAAATGGTGCAGAGCGTGTATTGGAAAATCGTGAAATAGGATGCTCTATAAATGGAGTTAACTTTAATAAACATGGTAAGGCTCATCTGATGAGAGCAGCTCAAGAGGGTATCGTTTTTAGTTTCTGTTATGGAATGGAAATAATGCAACAAATGGGCATGGATATCCATAAAATACATGCAGGAAAAGCAAATATGTTTTTGAGTGATGTATTCAGGGATACTCTTGCTGGCGTATCAGGCGCGACCATCGAGCTATATGATACAGATGGTAGCGTAGGTGCAGCTAAAGGAGCTGGTATAGGTGCCGGAATATATAAGGATCATGATGAGGCTTTCGCTACTCTGGAGAAGTTGCAAGTAATTGAACCCGATGAAAAACATCGTACAGAATATCTGCATGCTTATGCCGAATGGAAGGAACAGTTAATACAGAAAATAAATAATTAAAACATAAGATTTAGTAACCAATTTAAAATTTATAACTATGGCAAAAGAGTATTTTCCACAAGTAGGAAAAATCAAATTCGAAGGTAAAGAAAGTAAAAACCCAATGGCTTATCATTATTATGATGCTGAAAAAGTTATTATGGGTAAAAAAATGAAAGATTGGCTGAAGTTCGCTATGGCTTGGTGGCATACACTGGGACAGGCAAGTGGTGACCAATTTGGTGGCGGTACACGTATTTATGCATGGGATGATTCAGAAGATGCAGTTCAGCGTGCAAAGGACAAAATGGATGCTGGTTTCGAAATAATGAAGAAATTGGGCATACAGTATTTCTGTTTCCATGATGTAGATCTTGTTGATCCGGATGATGATATCGCTAAATATGAGGCTAACCTTAAGGCTGTTACTGACTATGCTCAGGAAAAGATGAAAGGAACAGATATTAAGCTTCTATGGGGTACTGCTAATGTATTCAGTCACAAGCGTTATATGAATGGTGCTGCTACAAATCCTGATTTTGATGTTGTGGCTCGTGCTGCTGTTCAGATCAAAAATGCTATCGACGCAACAATAAAATTAGGTGGTACTAATTATGTATTCTGGGGTGGACGTGAAGGTTATATGAGTCTTCTAAACACTCAAATGCAGCGTGAGAAGGATCACTTGGCTAAGATGTTGACAGCTGCACGCGACTATGCTCGTGCTAAAGGCTTTAAGGGAACATTCCTGATTGAGCCAAAACCAATGGAACCAACAAAGCATCAGTATGATGTAGATGTAGAGACTGTTATCGGTTTCTTGCGTGCTAATGGTCTTGATAAGGACTTCAAGGTTAATATTGAGGTAAATCATGCTACATTGGCTCATCATACATTTGATCATGAATTGGCTGTTGCTGTTGATAATGGAATGCTTGGAAGTATCGATGCTAACCGTGGTGATTATCAGAATGGTTGGGATACAGACCAGTTCCCTATTGATAATTGGGAGTTAATTCAGGCTATGATTCAGATTATCCGTAATGGTGGTCTTGGCAATGGTGGTAGCAATTTCGATGCTAAACTTCGTCGTAATTCTACTGATCCTGAGGATATATTTATCGCTCATATAAGTGGAATGGATGCTATGGCACGTGCTCTTGAAAATGCTGCTGATCTACTCGAGAATTCTCCTTTGCAGAATATGGTTAAGGAGCGTTATTCTTCATTTGATGGTGGAGAAGGTAAAAAATTCGAGGATGGCAAAATGACTATAGAGGATTTAGTAGCTTATGCTAAGAAGAATGGTGAGCCTAAACAGACCAGTGGAAAGCAGGAATTGTATGAGGCTATTGTAAATATGTATTGTAAGTAATTTTACTTTAATCTCAAAATATTGCCAAACGTAGTTATTTTACTGCGTTTGGCATTTTTTTTAATTTTTGTACAAGTTTCTTGTTTTTTTTTTATAATTTTGCCACTTACTATATATAATAGAAATATAAAATGGCTCGAATTAACAATCATGTAGTTATTATGGCAGGCGGTGTTGGCAGTCGTTTCTGGCCAATGAGTACCGTGGAACATCCAAAGCAATTTATTGATGTCTTGGGATGTGGAAAAACTTTGTTACAATTAACTGTAGATCGTTTCGAAGGTATTTGTGATGCCAAAAACATATGGGTGGTCACAAATATAGATTATATGAATATAGTTAAGGAACAGTTGCCTGAAATACCTGAAACGAATATATTATGCGAACCATGTAGAAGAAATACTGCTCCTTGTATCTGTTATGTAAGTTGGAAAATCAAGGCTACTGATCCAAAAGCTAATATCGTTGTTACTCCTAGTGATCATATTGTAACCAATCCAGTGGAATTTAGACGAGTTATCACAGACTGTCTTCAGTTTACATCAGAGACAGATGCAATAGTAACGCTTGGCATGAAGCCTTTCAGACCTGAAACGGGTTATGGATATATTCAGGCAGATCTTACAAGCAGCTCGCCTCGTAATAAGGAAATTTATCGAGTTTATTCTTTTCGTGAAAAACCTGATATGGAGACAGCCCAGCAATATATCAGGAAAAATAATTATTTTTGGAATTCCGGTATATTTGTTTGGAACGTAAGTACGATAGTAAATGCTTTCCGCGTTTATGAGCCCGCAATGTCTAAAATATTCGAATCTATGTTACCTATTTATGGTACAGATAAGGAGGCAGATGAAATTAATAAGCGTTTCCCTGACTGTGATAGTATTTCTGTAGACTATGCGATAATGGAGAAGGCTGAAGAAATATTTGTTTGCCCGGCTGACTTTGGATGGAGTGACTTAGGAACGTGGGGCTCTTTGCTTGCTCAAACTAAAAAAGACTTGTATGGTAACAGTTGTATAGGTAATAACATAACTTTGTATGAAACGCGTAATTGCATGATACATACCACGCAAGAAAAAAGGGTTGTAATTCAAGGGCTTGATGGCTATATCGTAGCAGAAAAAGATGATACGTTACTGATATGTAAGTTGAGTGACGAGCAGAGAATAAAACAATTCTCAGAGATTTGATTATTTAAGAGATAATATATACAATGGATAAAAAAGTTGCACTAATCACAGGAATTACCGGACAGGATGGTTCTTACCTGGCAGAGTTTTTGATAGAAAAAGGCTATGAGGTACATGGCGTCTTACGTCGTTCTTCTTCATTCAATACAGGTCGTATAGAGCATCTGTATCTAGATGAATGGGTGCGTGATATGAAAAAGACCCGTTTGGTAAATCTCCATTGGGGTGATATGACTGATTCTTCTTCATTGGTAAGAATAATAAGTGAGATAAAACCTACTGAAATATATAATCTAGCAGCACAGAGTCATGTAAAAGTATCTTTTGATGTCCCTGAATATAGTGCGGAAGCAGATGCGGTAGGTGTTTTACGTCTGCTAGAGGCTGTCCGTATTTGCGGTTTGGATAAATGCTGCCGTATATATCAGGCTTCTACGTCAGAACTATTTGGTAAGGTGCAGGAAGTACCCCAGAAGGAGACAACTCCATTCTATCCCCGTAGTCCTTATTCAGTAGCAAAACTTTATGGTTATTGGATAATGAAGAACTATCGTGAGAGTTATGATATGTACTGTTGTAATGGTATATTATTCAATCATGAGAGTGAGCGCCGTGGTGAAAACTTTGTGACTCGCAAAATAACATTGGCAGCCTGTCGTATATCTCAGGGCTATCAGGATAAATTGTATCTAGGTAATATGGATGCACGTAGAGACTGGGGCTATGCCAAGGATTATGTGGAGTGCATGTGGCTTATACTGCAACAGGAAAGACCTGATGATTTCGTTATCGCAACAGGTGAGATGCATACAGTAAGAGAATTCTGCACACTTGCATTCAAAGAAGCCGGAATAGATTTGCGTTGGGAAGGTAAAGGCGCAGAAGAGAAGGGTATTGATGTGAAAACAGGCAATGTCCTGGTAGAGGTTGATCCAAAATACTTCCGTCCTTGTGAGGTAGAACAGTTACTTGGTGATCCGACCAAAGCGAGAACAACTTTGGGTTGGAATCCAACGAAGACAACATTCCCGGAATTGATTAAAATAATGGTTGAACATGATATGAAATTCGTGCGTAAATTATACCTTAAGGCTCAATTACCAGAATAATTTGATTTAAACTATAGAATGGCGGACAGTTTTGTCCGCCTCAATATTAATATAATAATGGCATTAGATAAAAATACAAAGATATTTGTTGCAGGACATCATGGACTTGTTGGTTCTGCTATTTGGAATAATTTGAAGCAGAGAGGTTATGATAATCTCGTCGGGCGCGGACATAATGAATTGGATTTATTAGACCCAAGTGCAGTGAAGCATTTTTTTGACAAAGAAAAACCTGACGCGGTTGTACTTGCTGCTGCGCATGTAGGTGGAATTATGGCGAATCTTAATTTTCGTGCTGATTTTATCTATCAAAACTTGCAGATACAACAGAATGTGATAGGTGAAAGTTTTCGTCATGGTGTTAAGAAACTTCTGTTTCTTGGCAGTACTTGTATATATCCGCGTATGGCTCCACAGCCTATGAAAGAGGAAACTTTGCTTACTTCTGAATTGGAATATACTAATGAACCTTATGCAATTGCTAAGATTGCTGGACTGAAAATGTGTGAGAGTTTTGATTTGCAGTACGGATGTAATTATATTGCTGTTATGCCTACTAATCTATATGGCCCTAACGACAATTTTCATTTGGAAAATAGTCATGTCTTGCCTGCAATGATTCGTAAGATATATCTGGCAAAATGCTTAAACGAAGATCTTTGGGATGCCGTACGTAAAGATATTAATCTACGTCCTGTAGAAGGTGTTGATGGAAGTAATTCTGATAAGGAAATCTTGGCAGAGCTTGCAAAGTTTGGTATATCTTCAGAGTCTGTAACTCTTTGGGGAACAGGCAAACCTTTGCGTGAATTCTTATGGAGTGAAGAGATGGCTGATGCTAGTGTGCATGTACTTCTTAATGTTGATTTTAAGGATACTTATAATGATGGTGATAAACAAATACGTAACTGTCATATAAATGTAGGTACAGGTAAAGAGCTTACCATAAAGGAGGTTGCTGAAAAAATAATGAAAGAAATTGATTTCAAAGGTAAACTTCGTTGGGATACATCAAAACCAGATGGTACTCCTAGAAAACTTACAGATGTAACTAAGTTGCATAATCTAGGATGGCATCATAAAATAGAGATAGATGAGGGTATACATAGATTGTATGAATGGTATAAATTAGGAATATGTATAAATCACAAAAGCTAAATAATAATAAAGCCTCACTATTTTAAGTGAGGCTTTATTATTATCATTCATGATACTTTTTGTATCTTTTAATAAAAAATTTAACTAAATAATACCCAAGTACTATTACTATAAAGATTACGATAGTCTCTTTGATATACTCAGAATACTCATTAATTTTGTCGTCTAACTGATCTTCAGGTACAACAGAATGTAAATACCATCCTAGAGTTGCCAATATCCCATTCCATACTCCTGCACCTATTGTTGTGTATAGAATAAATTTTCCAAAATGCATCTTTGCAAGTCCTGCTGGTATTGATATAAGATGGCGTATTCCTGGTATTAGGCGGCCTGTTATTGTCGCCGTTATACCATGTTCATCGAAAAATTTTTCACTCTTCTCAACTTTCTTTTGGTTTAACATACAAGCACGACCCCATTTGCTGTTGGCAAAACGGTATATAATAGGTCGACCAAGATAAAAAGCTACTGTATAATTGATAGTAGCACCAAGGTCTGCTCCCATTGTTGCAAATAGGATGACGAGAAATATATTAAGGTTACCACCGGCTGCATGATATGCTGCAGGGGCGACTACTAGTTCGGATGGAACAGGAATAACAGTACTTTCTAGTAACATTAATAATAGAATAGTTCCATAATTCAAATTTCCAAGTAGTGCGGATAGCCAGTTCATTAATCTTTTGGGTTTAATTTGTTATACATATAATAAAAATAGTCTTTTGGGTCCATTTCTTTAGGGAACATATCGCCTAGAACATCTCTTGCTTCTTCTGGATTAACATCACAAGCTATCTTAAGGTACTCAAGAAATTCATCGTCTTTGCCAAGTTCTTTGCAGCACAGAGCCATATGTGAGTATCCTTTTTTCCATTCGATATCAGTTATTCTAAATAGAGTCTGGAATAATTCATAGGCTTTTTTGATATACCTATTGTCTAGTATTGAAACTCCTATGTGTAATAAAACATCTGGTGACATCTTTGAATCACGAATGGCCTCCTGAAAACACTCTAGTGCTGATTCTAGTTTATCATTCGATAACAAGATGTGCCCTTTTAATACTTCCATATCAAAATGGTCGCAGTCTAAGGACTTTGTTTTATCTATATATAATAGGGCCTCCTCTTTTTTGTCACATTCATTCAATGAGAACGCAAGCTCTTGATATATCTGAAATAGATTGGCTTTATCTGAAGATTTAACAGCAATTTGTTCGGCCTTTTTAAGATGAATTACAGATTCTTCGTAACGCTGTAGATTGAATAGGCATAAGCCTTCCATCATTTCTCCTGTCTCATCTTCATTGCGTAATTCGGCGTAACGTTTGAAAAGAATCAAAGCTTCTTCATAGTTTTCTAACTTGAAAAGGCCTTCTGCTTTACTACGAATTGCATCTTCGTCTTTAGGATCTATAGCGATAGCATATTCTATACTTGTTATTGAATCGCTGAGTTCACCGTTGATTGACTGCACAAGTGAAAGTGCTTTCCAATATTTGCCTGAGTAAGGATTATTGTCAATAAGTTCATTAAAAAATGTCTTGCTTTCTTCTAATTCGCCTGTTTGGAAAAGAGCCCTTGCCATGAGTTCTTTATACTCCGTAGATGTGTCGTCTTTGGCGCGAAGGAGCCATTCGTACTCCTTATCATATAATTCGTAATCTTCATACAGATTTGCTACGTCTAATACAAAATCATTGTAATCATCTTCAGAGACACTTTCCATACAGCTTATCAGATATTTTTCAGTATCCTCTGTATGTTTTTGTGAGAGAAGTATCTCTGCTTTAATGTAGTAATAATCAAGATCAGTCTTGTCTTCTACAGTTTCAGCTATTTGTTCTGCCTTTTCAGGATCGTTCTCTTTTAGAAGTACTAATCTTGCCTTGAATACAATTGGAGACACAGCACCTGGATGAATACTTATGGCATATTCGGCAGCCTCTTCTGCTTTTTCCCATTCTTGTGCGAGTGAATAATATTGGGCAATATCGGTCAATTCTTCAGCTTCCATAAAAATAGGACGCCCTGATTTGACCGATTGCTCGTATTCATCAAGAATCTTTCTGAAATCATTACTATCCAGATATTCGTCGTTTGTATTTATCATTTATTAATTTTCTTCCAAGTGTCTTTAAGACTTACCGTGCGATTGAATATCAATTTGTTTGGTGTAGAATCAAGATCAGGTGTGAAGTAGCCTATACGCTGGAATTGTAAAAAACTGCCTGGCTTCTTTTCGACTAAATATTTTTCCACAAAACAATTTGTTAATACTTTTAGAGAATCTGAATTTAATAATTCGCGGAAATCGCGCTCATCAGATGATGGATTCTCAACATTGAACAATCTATCGTAAATGCGAACCTCTGCAGGCAGGCAATTTTTTACTGATACCCAATGTAATGTTCCTTTTACTTTTCGGTTTGCTCCCTCCATGCCGCTACGACTTTGTGGGTCATATTCTGCGTAGATCTCCTCAATATTACCATTTGTGTCCTTCTTACAACCGGTACATTTCACGATATAGGCGTTCTTAAGTCTAACCTCCTTATTTGGTGTCATACGGAAAAATTTGTTAGGTGCGTCTTCCATAAAATCTTCGCGCTCTATCCACAGTTCACGACTGAATGTTATTGTATGACTACCGTCTGCTTCATTTTCGGGATTGTTTATTGCTTCCATCTCTTCTGACTTATCTTCAGGATAGTTCGTAATAACAAGTTTAACAGGATTCAGAACTGCTGATACTCTGCATGATTTTGCATTCAGGTCATCACGTACTGCAGCCTCAAGAAGTGCATAGTCGTTAAGGGCATCAAACTTAGTATATCCAATGCTATTAATAAAGTCGCGTATGCTTTTTGCTGAATATCCACGTCTGCGCATACCGCATATTGTAGGCATACGTGGATCATCCCAGCCGCATACTAGATTCTCATCAACAAGTGTGTGCAGTTTTCGCTTGCTCATCACTGTATATGTTATATTTAGGCGATTAAATTCGATCTGTCGAGGGCGATTATCATGAATATTATCTGTTTCGCCTTTATACTCCTTCAATTGATCTATATAATAGTCATATAATGGACGGTGAGGAACAAATTCAAGTGTGCAAATAGAATGAGTAACACCTTCAAAGAAGTCACTTTGGCCATGAGCAAAGTCATACATTGGATATGCATTCCACTTGGTACCAGTACGGTGATGTGGCGTATGAATTATGCGATACATAATTGGATCACGGAAATGCATATTTGGATTTGCCATATCAATTTTTGCGCGTAAAACCATGGAACCTTCAATAGAGTCTTGATCGTTCATCTTATTGAATAGTTCTAAACTTTCATCTATCGGTCGATCCCTGTAAGGGCTAGGTTTGCCTGGCTCAGTTGGTGTTCCCTTTTGTGATGCTATCTCTTCAGATGTTTGTTCATCAACATATGCACGACCTTTCTTTATCATCCAAACAGCAAAATCCCATAACTGCTGAAAATAATCAGAAGCATAGTAGACATTTCCCCAATGGAAACCAAGCCATTTAATATCATTAAGTATTGAATCTACATATTCTGTATTCTCTTTAGATGGGTTTGTATCGTCAAATCTGAGATTACATACACCATTATATTTTTCAGCGACACCAAAGTCCATACATATGGCTTTTGCATGTCCAATATGTATATAACCGTTTGGCTCTGGTGGAAAACGTGTTTGTATTTTGCCACCATTTTTACTAGAGGCAATGTCTTCTTCCACGAATTGCTCTACGAAGCTTATGCTTTTTTTCTCTTCGTTTTTAGTTTCATTCTTCTCAACCATAATCTACTAAGTTTTTTCAATGGGCAAAGTTACTAGTTTTTTTGTCAATACTTGAGCATAATATGAAAATTTTTTAAGGAAAATATAAAAATATGTTTTCTAACATAAAAAAATATTTGCAAGTGTGTAAAAAACCTGTTACCTTTGCTTCCGTTATCCTGAATACAATCTTTTTACCTTAAAAAAGCTAATACCTATTGAGATAGAAAGGTCCTCTCTGTGAAGAGAGGACCTTTCGTTTTTTATTATATTTGTTTACTGTTATTTTATACCTCTATCATTAAGCGCCTTACTGTACTTTTTAGCATTTTGCATGTGCTCCTCATATGTACTTGCAAAATTATGTGTACCACTGAAGTCTTCTTTAGCGCACATATATAGATAATTATGGTGTACGTGATTTAATACGGCATCAATTCCAGCTACGCTCGGAACACGAATAGGTCCAGGAGGTAGGCCTATGTTCTTATATGTATTATAGGGACTCTTAACAAATAGTAATTTATTATATATTCGTTTCAGTTCAAATTTCTTTAGTGCAAATTTTATTGTTGGGTCAGCTTGAAGAGGCATACCTGCTTTATAGCGATTATAGTACATTCCTGCTATCATTGGCTTCTCTGCGTTATTAGCGGTTTCTTCATCAACAATACTCGCAAGAGTAGTAACCTGATTAGGAGTGAATCCCATTTGGTGGGCTTTTTCTGTACGCTCAAAGTTCCAGAAATTTTTATTTTCCTTCTTCATACGGCTGAATAAGCCATCGAGTGTGATATTCCAATAAAGATCGTATGTGTTTGGTATGAACATACATGCTATTGTAGTCGTGTCGTAACCATATTTTTTACATGTTGATTCATCTTCAAGAGCTTTAGATATTGTAGCACTGTCAAGCATAAGCTTTTTTGATAATGCTCCAGCAAGATCGTTTACAGTTCTTACTGAAGGAACTGTTAAGTTTACTGAAGTTTGCAGCCCATTTTTGAGATGCCTGAATACTTTGAATGCTCCTTCTCCATGACGTATCGCATATCGTCCGCTGCGTATATGCTTACTGTAAGAACTATGTCTTACCAACGTTTTAAAAGCTGCCATCGCATGTCTGCTTGCTACTGGTTCCAATTTTGCGTAAACAGAATCAATATTATCATCATTGTCTACGTAAATGTAAGTTGTATCTCTCTTTACTGAAAAAGAAGAGAATAAATAATAGTAAACTATACCAAATATTATCACTAAGCAAGCTACAATTGATAATAGGTATTTATTAGAATTAATAGGTCTCATTTGAAATGTCCTTTAAAATTTGCGCAAAGTTACATCTATTTTTGAAAACTGAGAAACGAAATGCAATATTTTTATTACCTTTGCGATGATTTAATCATTAATTATTAGAATGAAGTTAAAATTCAATATAAATTATAATACACAATGGGGTGAGTGCCTTTACCTTAATATCATATATACAAATAGGGATAAGGTGGAAATGTCTAAATGTGTACCGATGAAAACTGATGATGGTTGTCTCTGGGCACTTAATACTAGCATTATTGAGACACAGCAACATCCTGTTGATAAAATTAGGTATTATTATATTGTCAAAGATGCAGAAGGCTGTGTAATAAGGAGTGAATGGGATATGGTCAAGAGAGAGTATTCCGTAGATTCTGGGCACAGTTATATATTTAGAGATTTATGGAGAGATACTCCTTTGCAAATGCATCTTTATTCGAATGCTTACATAACATCAATTGGTGGTAACCTCATTGATAATATTGAGATTCCACGCATGCCTCTATTCCGAAAAACAATATTATTCAGAGTATCTGCACCTCAATTGAAAAAAGGTGAGGCACTTGCTATTCTTGGTAATCATCCTGCCATGGGATGTTGGAATCAAACTAGATATCTAAAAATGGATTATTGTGGCGGTTATGAATGGATTTTGACCGTAGATTTGGATGGAATGCAGTTGCCTTTAGAATATAAATATGTTATAATTAATGAGAACGAGAATGTTTTTATATCTTGGGAAGAAGGTGAAAATAGATATATACAAGCAGAGGACGTAAATGATGGTGATGTTATCGTACTATACGGTGAAACTTTGAGGGTTTGTGAACCAATGTGGAAGGCTGCAGGCTTAGTTATACCTGTTTTTTCTTTACGGAGCAAACATTCTTATGGTGTAGGAGATTTCGGTGACCTAAAGCGTATGGTAGATTGGGCTGAGAAAATAGGACTTAAAATTATCCAGATACTGCCTATAAATGATACAACTTCCACTCACCATTGGTCTGACTCATATCCATATAATTCAATTTCAGTCTATGCTTTGCATCCACATTATATGGATATTGAGCAGATTGGGGAATTAAAAGACAAACGTTTGATGACGTCTTACTATCGTCAGAGACAAGAGCTTAATACTCTTAATTATAGCGATTATGAAGCTGTGGAACGTGTAAAGTCTGCGTATTTACATAGCGCGTTTAATGATAATGGAAAAGCCGTCTTGAAAACTGCAAAATTTAAATCATTTTTTGATAAGAACAAATCATGGCTTAAACCGTACGCAGCATTCTGTGTGATGCGTGATAAAAATAATACAGCGAATTTTAATGAATGGACAGAGTATTCTATATACAATGATAAAAGCGTAGAAATACTATGTAATAGTAAGTCTGATTATTATTCAGAAATATGTTATATTTATTATGTGCAGTATAACTTGTATGAACAATTGAAATCAGCTTGTTCGTATGCACGTAAACACCATGTGGCAATAAAGGGGGATCTTCCTATTGGCGTAAGTCGCAATAGTGTGGAAACTTGGATGTATCCTCAATATTTTAATTTAGATTCTCAGACAGGTGCACCTCCTGATTCATTTTCAACCAATGGGCAAAATTGGGGCTTCCCAACATACAATTGGGAGAATATTGAAAAAGATGGGTATCAATGGTGGAAAAAGCGTTTGTCGTATATGTCACGTTTTTTTGATGCGTATCGTATTGATCATGTTCTTGGTTTTTTTAGAATATGGGAAATACCCAAAAATGCAGTTTTAGCGACACTTGGGCATTTCTCGCCATCATTACCACTTACTGTTGAAGAAATAGAACATTATGGCTTGCCTTTCAGAAAGGAACTTTTTACGAGTCCTTTTATAAATAATAAAGTACTTGATAAAATTTTTGGGATACACTCGATCTATGTATGTGATAAATTCTTAGTAAAGAAGTCATATAATTTTTATGACCTTAAGCAGGAATATGACACACAAGAAAAAATTAAAACTTTTTTTGATGGCAAAAATGACGAAAATAGTATTTGGATTAGAGATGGATTATATCGTATAATAGCAAATGTGTTATTCATTCCAGATCCAAGACAATGTGGAATGTATCATCCACGAATATGTGCTTACCAGGAACAGGTCTTTGATGTATTAAACAATGAAGAAAAGGATGCTTATATGCGTCTTTATAATAATTATTTTTATTTCCGCCATGATATATTTTGGGGGCAAGGAGCAATAAGGAAACTTCAAAGAGTTATAGGTGACAACAGTATGCTGTTTTGCGCAGAGGATCTTGGGATGTTACCTGGTTGTGTAGAAAATGTTTTAGACAGACTCCGTATCTTGTCATTAGAAATACAGACTATGCCTAAAGATAGTGGGGTAGAGTTCAGCCATATAAGTGGATATCCATACCGTAGCGTGGCTACAATATCTACTCATGATATGGCTCCGTTGAGATTGTGGTGGGAAGAAAATCCAGAACAGGCACAAAGGTATTATACTACCATGATGCAAAAGGAAGGACGTGCTCCATCTCATCTTACTCCTATTTTAGCTGAAGAAATAGTGGCGCGGCATCTTTATTCTCCTTCAATGTTATGTATTTTGTCATTTCAGGATGTTATATCAATGGATTCTGAATTACGTTCAAATGATATAATGGACGAAAGGATAAATGTTCCATCTGATAGTTATAATCATTGGCAATATCGTATGCATCTTAATATAGAAGAACTGTTGTCAGCAGACAACTTTAATCGTAAGTTTAAGACTATGGTTGAGAGAAGTAAAAGATAAAAAGATTATGAAAGAATATTCTACTTATATATTTGATTTAGATGGTACTTTGCTTGATACCTTAAATGATCTTGCAGTAAGTACAAATTATGCTTTACATTGGGCTGGTATGCCAGAGCATTCCGTTGATGATGTGAAAGTATTCGTTGGCAATGGAGTTAAAAAATTAATAGAGAGAGCCATGCCAGACGGAATTAATAACCCTAAGTTTGAAATGACTTACTCTAAGTTTAAAGAGCATTATATAGAGCACAGTATGGATACTACGAAGCCATATCCTGGCATATTGGAAACTTTGGCTGAACTGAAAAAAAAGAATAAAAAAATAGCTGTTGTGAGTAATAAATTTTATGATGCGACACAAAAATTATGCAGACATTTTTTTTGTGATTCTGTTCAGGTCTCCATCGGTGAACGTGAGAATATTCGGAAAAAACCTGCTCCAGACACTGTTCTAGAAGCACTTAGGCAACTAGGCGCAGAAAGAGAAACAGCTGTATATATAGGAGATAGCGATGTTGATGTGAACACTGCGAAAAATAGTGGGCTTCCATGTATAAGTGTTTTATGGGGTTTTCGTGATAAAAACTTTCTTATTGAACATGGAGCTACTAGTTTTATTTCAGAACCGAATCAATTGCTTAACTATTAATTCAGTGTATGTCTGTCTAAGTACATCAACACATTTTCTTTATATGTATCTGATATAGGTAAATAGTCTTCGCCGAATACAATCCTGAAGTGGTCAACAGAATTAATTTTTGTCATATGTACAATATAAGAACGATGTGTACGCATAAATTCTGGCGTTGGGAGATATTCTTCTAGTTTCTTCATATTCATTAGTGACATTATTTTTGCACCATTTTCAAGATATATTCGGATATAGTCTTTAAGCCCTTCTATATAAAGAATATTGTCAAGAGGTACACGAATTAATTTGTATTCGCTTTTTACGAACATAAATCTATCCTTTTTGTATGTCTCTTGTTTGCGTATAAAAGAAAAGTAGTCCATAGCTTTGCTGACTGCAGTCATGAAATCTACATAACTAATAGGTTTTAATAGATAATCAAGTGCATTTACGCTATACCCATCAATTGCATATTGGTTGAAGGCTGTTGTAAATATTATGCGTGTTTCTTTAGGTAATATCTTTGCAAATTCAATACCACTAATTTCAGGCATTTGTATATCAAGAAATATTATATCTACCGGATTGTCACGTAGATCTTTCATTGCTGTTATTGCACTGTTGTAAGTCCCGATAAGTTTTAAAAATGTAGTCTTTTCAACATAACTACTAAGTAGTTCTGCTGCTAGTGGTTCGTCATCAACTATTGCACAATTTAGTATCATATATTATAATTTTAGATTCATATTTGGTGTTGTTGTCAATTTTTATTTTTGTCCATTCGTAGTTTTCGTGATATGATAATTCAAGGCGCTTTTCAACTTGTTTTAAACCTATGCCATGTCCGCTGCAATCTGCGGATTCTTTTGGGAAATTACTATTCTTGATATCACATACAAGCATTTTTCCATCAGTAGATATTGTTATGTTTATGAAGCTTGGCTTTGTAGGACTTATTCCATGTTTGAAGGCATTCTCAATTAATGAAATGAAAATAAGTGGAGCTACTCTTACTGTGCAATTATCAGGAATATCAACATTCATCTCTACGTTAACATTATCTGTAAGACGGATTTTCATAAGATTCACATAGTTGCGAATAAATTTAACCTCTTCGGTCAAATTAACATATGGTTGCTGGTTATCATACAGTATGTGACGTAGCATTTTGCTTAACTCTTGTATAGCATATTGTGCTTTCTCTGTATTAAAAGCAGTTAGTGCATATATATTGTTCAGTGTATTAAGAAGAAAATGTGGGTTTATCTGACTCCTAAGATTTTTTAGTTCTGCCTCTGTACGTGCTGTTTCTGCTTCTCGCCTGCCATTCTCAGATTGATGCCAACGCTCTGAAAGTACAAGCATCGTAGCTATAGCATCAGCAATAGCGATATCAAATATATCTCTTAGAAGAAATAAATAGAAAGCAGGGTGTTTATGCATATATGGTGGATGTGGTACTCCTTTTCCGTCAATATCATGCGTTAGGCTCATGTAAAAATGAAGGTATATGGCGAAAGTAACTATCATAATTACACTAATTGTGTAGAACTTTTTTTTATTACCACTTAGAAAGTATTTTGGTGTAAGCCAGAAGTAGTTTGTATAGAAGACAATACATAATACAAATGGTACCATACCTAGTCTTAAAAACCTGCTGAAGGCCATTTCCTCACCATGGCTGAAAAACATCAATGGAGAAAGAAATACAACAAGCCAAACTGATATGTGAATTGCTGCTTGCGAATTTAAAACAGGATTTTTGCGAATGTCTGTATTTTGTTTTTTCATATATTTTGTCTTGTGACATATATTATTTGTATGAAGGCCTTTATGCGGTTCCCCGCAATTTAGGTATTTACAAAATACCATTCTTCATATTGGAGCAATTATAATTCTACATTGCAAAAATATGAAGAATGTTGACAATAAAAAAATATAATCGATATTATTTGTCGGTTAATAGAATTTAATGCTGTATTCTTCTATAGAATGTCTTATTTTAACATTTATTCCATTTGATGCAGTCTTGCTATATATTTTCCAAGAATGTCAAACTCTATATTAACAATAGATCCTTCTCTTATGTCACAGAAGTTAGTATGTGATAATGTATATGGGATTATTGCTACTTGAAATGTGTTTTCAGTAGGATTACATACTGTAAGTGATACTCCATTTACTGTTACGCTTCCTTTGTCTACCGTAAAATAACCGTGTTTGGTCATTTCTGAGTCTTTTTTATATTCAAATGTAAAATATGTAGAACCATCTGCGTCATTCAAACAAATACATTTGGCTGTTTCGTCTACATGTCCCTGAACAATATGTCCATCAAGGCGTCCATTCATAATCATCGATCTTTCGACATTTACTTTGTCACCAACCTTGAGCAATCCAAGATTAGAGCAATCCAATGTCTCCTTCATGGCAGTAACCGTATATGTGTTGTCTTTTATTTGTACAACAGTAAGGCATACTCCATTATGGCTTATGCTTTGATCAATTTTAAGTTCATTTACGAATGAGCATTTTAGTGTTAAGTCGATATTTTCGCGGTCGCGATTTATTGCTACTACAGTAGCGAACTCTTCGATAATTCCAGAAAACATAATAAATAGATGTATTAAAAACGGTCGTACCGATGATGTGATGAAAACTCCGAGTTATACAAGATTTGAGAGCTCTCCGTCTTTGTAATCCACTGACCTTACGGCTACCTTTCGGCGTGGCCCGCCATTAACAAGAGAAGTCATCCCGGTTTTTCGTTTTTAATTGATGAGTATCCCAATCTAATCGATACGACCTAATTTGTTGTTCTTTTCTGCAAAGTTAGTGCATTAATCTTAATCTTCCAAATTATTTTCTTCATTTTCACGTTTTTCAACTGTCTATTTGTTATTTTATAATAGTTTTGTTTTATCTAGTTCTTGTTTGAAGTCTTTTCTATTTATTATTCTATAAAATAGAATCTTTAAGTTCTTTTATCTAATATGACAGCCTATTAAATTTTATAGCTTTTATCATGGTGTTCACATATGAATATATTAATATTCGCGATTCTATATTTTAATATGCATGAGAATTCTACTTATTTTGTATCGTTGTTGCCAACATCTAAGATGGCACATGGTATGTGTATAGATATGTTTATTAGATTTTTATTATCAACCTCGATGGTTGTCTGGCCATTAGCTTTTTCACTTATTAGTTTGCATAAACGCAATTCCAAACTGTTAAGACTGTCGTTAAAGTCGGGCTTGCTGAAGCAGTCTGTCTTATCGTTAAAGGTTTCAGACAATTTCTCATCGCCAGTAAATATACAATATATTTCTATTCCTTCTGTTGTACCATAGAAACCTAGAGTTATGTTTCCTTCTTTTGACGATTTTAAAGCATTATCAACGAGATATATAAATAATTTATTCATCTCGTCTTTATCCCATTCTATTATAAATCTGTCAGTAGGGCTTTTTGTTATAACTTCTGTAATATTATCAGTCTTTTTAATTTCTAATAAAGACTTAGCAGAATATAAAATATCGCATACGTCAAATGTTTCTTTTTTTAACTGGAAGTATCCCGCAGAGATACTAGAATATTCAAGTAAATCATTAATATATTTTAGAAGATCCTCATTATTTTGGTTCATGGTTTCAAGGCACATCTGTCGTTCCTCATCGCTAGTACATTGTCCTATTATTTGTCCGAAACCCATAATAGAATTAAGAGGTGTACGTATGTAGTGACTTATGTTAGCAATAAACTGCTTCTTCATTTCTTCACTCTTAAGAGCTATAGATGTAGCACTTTCCAATTCTTTTTCTATACTTACTTTTTCTGTTATGTTCATCATATATCCAGAATAGACATTTACATCACCACTTTCGTCTATCTCAATAGGCAAACCATATATTACTATCGTATTCCAGACCCCCTTGCCTTCTGTTACATCTACTCTAACTTCTATATTAAAGGCTTGGTTACGTCTTTTCTTAAACAGGTCGGCAAGTGATTTAATTAGATATCTATCGTCAGAATGAGTGTTGTTGATAAGATCTGAAATGAATGTTGGCCTACCTTCATAGTAGAATCCCATATTACCATAACTAAATTTGCTTTCTACAGTATTAAAATTCCAGACGGTCGTTTCTGTAGCCTGAGTGATCATTTCCATCCACCTATTATTGACATCAAGATCATGTTTATAATTGATTTCATTGCTTTTGTCACGTATTGCTATATATATACTATTGGAATTAGAATCTTTTTCTTTTAAGGAATCGTATGTTATTTCTTTATATTTATATTTTTCACTTTTTGTATCGAGCATAAGATATTGTACCGTTGTTTTGGTCATCTTTCCTTCAATAATCCTGCTTAGCAAGAAGTTGTAACGTTTCTTGTCCTTTTTGTAGATAAGTTTACCGAAATAATCGAGTGTAAAATCAGCTTTTTTGAATCTATTTCCAACCAATTCATCTAGTCGCTTATTTTTTATTGAATAGCGGTAGATATTGATGTCACCTTTCTCAAGAGCCATTTTAATAATATTATTAGTGTCTCTGTCAAAGGCAAAAGAAATTCCATGCCATAAATGGACGAAAAAATCTTTCAGTTTATTGTGCTTATTTTTCAAGGTTGTCATATTTAAATGGTAGTAGTATCGCCTGCAAATATAACACTAAAATAAGTAATAAACAAGAATGAAATATCTTTTAAATTAAAAATAATAGAATACTACATTATACATGCATCAAGTCTCTCATTATGGCATCACTTATAAAAAGACCTTCTCTGCTTATTCTTATATTGTTGTCATCAATAATCATGAGATTACGGTCTGTGTATTGTTTAGCGTTATCTATTAGAAAGTCACGATATTCTATACCAAATTCTTTGACAAGCTTATTTAAATTTATGCCATCCTTTGTTCTCAATGCTGTAGTTATCAGATCATCGTATCTGGTAGAAAAATCTAAAATTTCTTTATCAGCAGGTATTGTACCAACTTCTATATTTTTGATATATTCATTAATGTCAGATACATTCCATTGGCGACTATTTCCATTATAAGAGTGAGCAGCCGCACCTATGCCAATATAGTGTGTTGAATTCCAATAGCAACTATTGTGTTTAGATCTTTTTCCTTCTTTTGCAAAGTTACTTATTTCATAATGTTCAAATCCAGCATTCTCCATTCTGTCTATAAGAGTCTCGTACATTTTTCTACTTAATTCTTCATTTATCTCTGATATTTTACCACTTTCCATCATATCATATAGTGGTGTTCCTTCTTCTATCATAAGCGAATAGGCAGAGATATGTTCAATGCCAAGTCGTATAGCTTCCGAAATGTCTTTCTGCCAGTCTTCCAACGTCTCATTTGGAAATCCATAAATGAGATCAATACTGATATTGCGTATGCCAATTTGTCTAAGTCTTTTTACAGCTATTCCAACATCATTTGCGCAATGTCTACGGCGCAAAAACCTTAACCGTTTGTCGCAGAACGTCTGAGCTCCCATGCTTATTCTGTTTACAGGAAGCCTACTAATGGTATCTGCAAACATTTCTGTCACATCGTCAGGATTACATTCGATTGTTGTTTCAAATGGCTTACATCCGTTATATACATCATTATATATGCAATAGAATATTTTCTCCAGTTGCTCTGCAGATAATGTGCTTGGTGTACCGCCCCCCAGATATATTGTGTCTATTTTTTCATCTATAAGATAATCTTTTCTTAATTTTATTTCTTTGCATATTGCATCAACATACTTATCTTTCATCTCAGATAAAGTTGTAGAATAGAAACCACAGTAAATACATCTGCTTGTACAAAAAGGTATATGAATATAAAGACCTGCCATAATATCAAAACTAGTGTTCGTTCAATTTTTATGCAAATTTACTAATATGTTTTAATTTATTGCGATTTTTTTGTTATTTGTTTTGCAATTATTCCAATTTTTCACTAACTTAGACGCCGACAAAATAATCTAAAAAACTTTAAATCCTAAAGAACATGAGAGTATATCAGACAAACGAAATTAAGAACATCGCATTGCTTGGCAGTGCGGGTAGCGGCAAGACTACTCTTGCCGAATCAATGCTTTTCGAAAGTGGTATTACTAAACGTCGTGGCTCCGTAGAAGCAAAAAACACAGTTAGCGACTACTTTCCTGTAGAACAAGAATATGGCTACTCGGTTTTTCCTACAGTTTTTCATACAGAGTGGAATAATAAAAAACTTAATATAATAGATTGCCCTGGATCAGATGATTTTGTTGGTGGCGCAATTACAGCTCTTAATGTTACAGATCAGGCTGTAATTCTTATAAATGGACAATACGGTCCTGAGGTCGGGACACAGAATAATTTCAGATATACAGAAAAGATACAAAAGCCAGTGATATTTTTGATTAATCAGCTGGATAGTGAAAAATGTGATTTCGATTCTATTATCAATAGTATGCAAGATATATACGGGTCGAAATGTGTGCAAGTGCAGTATCCTTTGCAGACAGGAGCTATGTTCAATTCGCTTATAGATGTGCTCTTGATGAAAAAATATTCATGGTCGCCTGAAGGTGGGGCTCCAACAATAGAAGATATACCTGCTGAAGAGATGGATAAAGCTTTAGAATTGCACAAGACTCTGGTTGAAGCCGCTGCTGAAAATGATGAAAGTCTTATGGAAAAATTCTTTGAATCAGAGACTTTGACAGAAGATGAAATGCGTGAAGGTATTCGTAAAGGACTTGTTACTCGTTCAGTCTTCCCTGTCTTCTGTGTATGTGCCGGTAAGGATATGGGTGTTCGCCGATTGATGGAATTCTTAGGAAATGTAGTTCCGTTTGTTAGTGAAATGCCAAAAGTTCATAATTCTCGTGGAGAGGAAGTAGAACCAAATGCGGCAGGACCTGAATCTCTTTATTTCTTCAAGACAGGTATGGAACCTCATATAGGTGAGGTTAGCTATTTCAAAGTAATGAGTGGCAAAGTTAAGGTTGGTGATGATCTCACTAATGCAGACCGTGGTTCAAAGGAGCGTATTGCTCAGATTTATGCTTGTGCAGGAGCAACTCGTATTCCTGTAGATGAATTGCAGGCAGGCGATATAGGTTGTACCGTGAAACTTAAAGATGTAAAGACCGGAAATACTTTAAACGGTAAAGATTGTGAAAATAAATACGATTTCATAAAATATCCTAATCCCAAATACTCTCGTGCAGTTAGCGCTGTTAATGAACAAGAAACAGAGAAGATGATGGTAGCTATTA